>NZ_JACJPW010000014.1 GCF_014696265.1 Aerosakkonema funiforme FACHB-1375
TGTCAATTTTTACAATACATTTGTACTATCCGTGGGTAGCGATCGCACTCCTGCAAGTGCCTTAACAAAAGTTCATACAGTGTCGATTACTTTTGTCCGACTACTTAGCACTCGATTAAAGGTAAGTTGCCGTAGTTCTTAATAACATGAATTGCCGGAGACTCCGGCTTGGCTTTGAGCCGATGTCCTAAAATCATTAAAGTGCTGTCTATTCCTGCGTGGATATCCACAGCTTTCACTTCTGCTTCATCTAACCGAGAAAAGTTTCGCAAGGACACCACAATAGCTTGAATGCGCTCGGTTCCTAACCGCATTGAAGAAAGCAATTTAGGTAAATCTTCCTGGATGAAATTAAGTTCGATTTCTTCGATATACTGGTTAATTTTAGGCGTGGTATTTGGTATTTCTGTGAGATACATTTCAATCACCTTTAGCAGCTCCTCAACATAAGTACAGGCGTAGTCTAAATTGCCGTGTATAAAGTTGAGAGGATTATTAATTTCGTGAGCTACTCCCGCTACTAATTGTCCCAGACTGGACATTTTTTCGGTTTGCACGAGTTGCGTTTGAGCTTGTTTCAAAATTCTGAGAGCTTCGGATAATTCTGCTGTCCGTTGCTCTACGCGAATCTCTAGTTCGTGAGTAAGTTTTTGTAATGCGACTTCGACTTGTTGCCTTTCGGATATCTCTTGTTGAAGTAATCGATTTTGTTTTTCGAGTTCATTTTCAGCTAATTCCCGACTTTCTTCACTTAAAACTAACCACCAAGCAGCAATTCCTGTTAATAATAACAGCGGTACATACAAGGATATTAGTATTTCAGATATTTGAGTATAATTTAATTGGGCGCTATCTGTAATTTCCCATCTTACCAAGGAGTAAACCAAGGCAAAAATAGCACCTATTATACCAGCTATTAATAAAAATAGTTGAAAAAATTTTACAATTCTTACGCCAATTTTAGGAGATATTCTATTTGTTAAAACAACTTTTTTTAGAGGTTCTATAAAATCTTTTATGGGGTTATTAGAGGTCTTGCAGATATCGTGACATCGAGCATCCAAGCTGCAACATAAGGAACAAATCGAGCCGTCATAAACCGGACAATAAGCGGTATCGGCGAGCGAGTATTTTTGTTCGCAAATACAGCAAGTTATGAGAGAATCGGAAATGGAAATGTGGCAACGATCGTCTTTTCTGGCAATGTAGTATTTACCTTTAGTGATGAAAGCGATCGCAGGAGAGAGAACAAAAGCCAAACTCAAAGAAATGAAGGGAGAATAAGCTTGGGCATAAATGCCAAAAACACCAACAAAAGCAGCGATAGCCACGGCTGACGCGATCGCCATCGAGCCAAATCCAACTGGATTGAAGTTGTACAGATAGGCTCGTTTGAATTCGATGTAAGACGGACTTAATCCTAATGGTTTATTGATAACGAGATCGGCAACTACAGCACCCACCCAAGCGATCGCTACATTAGAATACAACCCCAATATGGCTTCTAAGGTATCAAATACTCCCATTTCCATTAAAAGTAAAGCGATCGCGACATTGAATACCAACCAAACTACCCTTCCCGGATGACAGTGAGTTAATCGGGAGAAAAAGTTTGACCAAGCTAGAGAACCGCCATAGGCATTGGTGACGTTTATTTTGATTTGGGAGATAACTACAAACAAGGTAGCAAAACCTAAAATTACCTCCGGACGAGAAAAGATATCTGCAAATCCTGCCATGTACATATGGATGGGTTCTTTAGCAATGTATGGCGGTAGCCCGCGACTAATTGCCAAAGACGCTAGGAAAGCTCCTCCTAACTGCTTTGCACCTCCTAAAATAATCCAGCCCGGCCCTGCTAAAATTAGTGCCAGCCACCACCGAAAGCGATTATTTTCTTGGCGATCGGGCAGAAATCTCAGGTAGTCTACCTGTTCCCCTATTTGAGCAATTAACGAAAAAGATACCGTTGCAGCCGTGCCAAATAATAAGGGATCGAACGCCGCTTTGCTAGGCGAATTCCCCGCAAAGTTCAGCCAATTGCTAAAGGCATCCGGTTCTTTGTAAAGGACAAAAATATAGGGCAATATCATTAAGCATAGCCAGATCGGTTGTGTCCATAGCTGCAACCGATTGATTAAGGTTACTCCATAAAAAACAAAAGGGATAATTACTAGAGAGGAAACTATATATCCAATTGCTAAAGGCAAATGAAAATATAGTTGCAATGCTTGCGCCATAATTGCGGCTTCTAGGGCAAAAAAAATAAAAGTAAAGGAAGCATAAATTAATGAAGTAATCGTCGAGCCAATATAGCCAAACCCAGCCCCTCTTGTCAGCAAATCGATATCTATATTGTATTTGGCCGCGTAGTATGCGATCGGTATTCCTGTAAGGAATATTATGGTGCTGACAACCAAAATAGCCCAGAATGAGTTACCAAAACCGTAATTGATTATCAGCGAGCCGCCTATCGCTTCTAAGGCCAGAAAGGAAATCCCTCCTAGTGCCGTGTTGGCTACCAAAAATTCCGACCACTTCCGAAACGATTGCGGAGCGTAGCGCAGCGAGTAATCTTCGATGGTTTCATTAGCAACCCAAGCGTTATAATCTCGTCGTTCCTTGACTATTTTTCTGTGATTTACGGGGGGGCGAGCGACCATAAACTCAGGAGGAGAACAAAGGTTGTCTTAACAATAACAAATATTAAGTTAGTTTTTTGTAGCTTAAAACACTTCTACTTTATAGGCACTTTTCTTAACAATTTTATCTTCCTTTTAATATAAATTAACATTATCGCAACAAGCTGCTTGCCGTCATGTATTTTAAATTTGTAGGGAAAATTTCTTTGCGGTTATTCCTCATTTAACTAGGCGATCGCCCCACATCGATCGCTTTGTTCCCTGTTCCGGAATTCCCGGTATCGCAGAGCGGTTTTTCCACCCTAAAAAAATTCCCATAAAAACAGGCAGAACAATTACGCACACTTGGAGACGCAGGATGACTCAAAGCGATTTCTCGCAAATGCAAACTGAAGAACAGACCGAGGAAGTAAACACACCCATAACCCCGACCCCCGCCATTGAAATCCAGGTGGAGGACGATCGCACCGGTATGACTGTAGACACCCTGAAACGGGCTTTTGCAGATAACCTGTATTACCTGCTGGGAAAAGATGAATCCTGGGCGACACCTCACGATTATTATACGGCTTTGGCATACACCGTGCGCGATCGCCTGCTGCATCGCTGGATTAACACGGTCAGAACATACATGAAGACGGAAACCAAGGCGGTATTTTACCTCTCGGCAGAATTTTTGATGGGTCGCCAGTTAGCGAACAATCTGCTCAACTTGGGTTTGTACGAACGCGCCACCGAAGCCATCAAAGAGTCGGGACTCGACATTAACGACCTGCGCTTGATGGAAGCGGAACCCGGACTCGGTAATGGCGGTTTGGGGCGTTTGGCGGCTTGTTTTCTCGACTCCCTCGCCACCTTAGAAATCCCAGCGGTTGGCTACGGCATTCGCTACGAATTCGGTATCTTCGATCAATGGATAAAAGATGGGGCGCAAGTCGAACATCCCGACAAATGGCTGCGTTTCGGCAACCCCTGGGAAATCCGACGCCCAGAATTAACCGTTGAAGTCAAGTTCGGCGGACATACAGAAGCTTACTCCGACGATAAAGGGAATTATCGCGTGCGTTGGATTGCAGAACGGAAAGTCTTGGGTACGCCCTACGATACCCCAGTGGCGGGATATAACAACAATACAGCCAATACCCTGCGCCTTTGGAGTGCCAGCGCTAGCGAAGACTTTAACTTCCAAGTTTTCGATAGCGGCAACTATGTCGGTTCTGTAACTGATAAAATTTTCTCTGAAAATATTTCCAAAGTACTTTATCCCAACGACAACACATCTCAAGGTAAGCAACTGCGACTAGAGCAACAGTATTTCTTCGTCAGCTGTTCTCTACAAGATATCATCACTATTCATAGACGAATTCACCCGAATTTGGATAACTTCCACGAGAAAGCAGCTATCCAACTCAACGACACTCACCCATCAATTGCCGTTGCCGAATTGATGCGCCTGTTGATCGACGAACACGATTTTGAGTGGGACAAAGCTTGGCACATTACCAAAAATACTTTCGGTTACACCAATCATACGTTGCTGCCAGAAGCTTTGGAGCGCTGGCCTGTGAGTTTGTTTGAACGTTTGTTGCCGCGTCATTTGGAAATTATCTATGAAATTAATCGCCGTTTCCTCAATGAGGTGCGTGCTAAATATCCTCGCGACGATGCACGGCTGAGGCGAATGTCGCTGATCGAGGAAGGCGCGGAGAAATATGTCCGTATGGCCCATTTAGCTTGTGTGGGTAGCCATTCTATCAATGGGGTGGCGGCGCTGCACACGGATTTGATGCAGCAGAAAGTGCTGAAGGATTTCTATCAATTGTGGCCGGAAAAGTTTAATAACAAAACTAACGGGGTGACGCCGCGCCGATGGGTTTTGTTGAGCAATCCGAAGCTGTCTGAATTGATTGCGGAAAAGATTGGCAATAATTGGGTGACGCATCTGGAGGAGTTAAGGCAGCTAGAGGGGTTTGTTGACGATCCGGAGTTTGGCGATCGCTTCTCTGCCATCAAGTATCAAAATAAGAAAGAACTGGCAGATTACATTTCCCTCTACAACAATATTGAGGTGAATCCCCATTCTTTGTTTGATATTCAAGTGAAGCGCATTCACGAGTACAAACGTCAGTTGTTGAACGTGCTGTACATCATCACGCTGTACAACTGCATCAAGAGGAATCCGCAAGTCGAAATTTTGCCGCGAACTTTTATTTTTGCAGGCAAAGCGGCACCGGGTTACTACATTGCCAAACTGATTATCAAGTTAATTAACTCGGTGGCGAAAGTTGTCAACAAAGACCCGGATGTGCGCGATCGCATCAAAGTTGTCTTCCTAGCAAATTTCTCTGTATCTTTAGGTCAGCGGGTTTATCCATCTGCCGATCTTTCCGAGCAAATTTCTACTGCCGGCAAAGAAGCTTCCGGAACCGGTAATATGAAATTTGCCATGAACGGTGCGCTAACGATCGGCACTTTGGATGGTGCTAATATCGAAATCCGCGAAGAAGTGGGAGCGGAAAATTTCTTCTTATTCGGTTTAACAGCCGAACAAGTGTTCGCCATGAAAAGTAAAGGATACAACCCGTGGAATTACTACAATTCCAATTCCGAGTTGCGGGAAACGATCGATCGCATTGCTTCCGGTTACTTTTCCCCGGAAAATCCCAAGTTGTTCGCGCCGATTGTAGAATCTCTCCTGATCGGAGATGAATATATGCTTATGGCTGATTACCAGTCTTATATTGAGTGCCAGGAAAAAGTCAGCCAAGCTTATCGCGATCGCGCTAATTGGACTCGGATGTCAATTTTCAATGTCGCTCGGATGGGCAAATTTTCATCCGATCGCACCATTCGAGATTACTGCCAAGATATTTGGCACACCAAGCCAGTTCGTATAAATTTACCAGCTTACAAACCGCTGGGTACTAGATAGTAAATTTCCCCTCCTGTAGTAGGTTGGGTTGAACTTAAACAACCCAATCTCCAATTAAAATTAAATTAAATATCTTAACTGCGCTGCTTACAAACAAGCGATTTCAACATTACTTACCTCTTTTTACTTATAACCATTGGTAGATGATATTTGCAGACGATCTCCTCTATTTTATTAGTGGGTAGCTCGTTTTTTTTCTTTTGACTTTTGACTTTTGACTTTTGACTTTTTCATAAGGGAGATTGAAATGCGGATTGCTCAGATTGCCCCTTTATGGGAAAGAGTGCCCCCTCAAACTTATGGCGGTACGGAACTGATTGTCAGCTTGTTGTGCGAAGAATTAGTACGACGCGGACATGAAGTTACTTTGTTTGCTTCTGGTGATTCGATCACTTCTGCCAAATTAGAATCCATTCACCCACGCGCCTTGCGTTTAGATCCCAGTATCAAGGAATACAATATTTACGAAATGCTGCATCTGAGCAGTGTGTACGAACGAGCGGGCGAGTTTGACATTCTTCATTCTCATATGGGTTGCGCCACCCTGCTATACACTAAGTTAGTAAAAACGCCTACAATTCACACGCTGCATGGGATTTTTACCCCCGATAACGAGAAGCTTTTTGTTCATGCTCGCCGCCAACCATATGTTAGCATCTCCAATTCGCAGCGAGAGCCAAGGCTAAATTTAAACTATGTTGGTACGGTCTACAACGGTATTAACACGAGTATTTACGAGTTTCATCAACAGCCGGAAGAACCCCCTTACCTTGCCTTTTTGGGTAGAATTTCTCCTGAAAAAGGAACGCATTTGGCGATCGAAATTGCCAAACGTTCTGGTTGGAATTTGAAGATGGCTGGAAAAGTAGATTTTGTTGATGTGGAATATTACGAACAGGAAGTCAAACCGCACATTGACGGCAAACAGATTCAATTTTTAGGCGAAGCGAATCACCCCCAAAAGTGCGCCTTGATGGGTGGTGCGGTGGCAACGTTGTTCCCGATTACTTGGCGGGAACCGTTTGGATTAGTGATGATTGAATCTATGGCGGTAGGTACGCCGGTGATTGCGATGTCGCTGGGTTCGGTGCCAGAAGTGATTGTGGATGGCAAGACTGGTTTTATCTGTAACAACATCGCAGAAACTGTCGCTGCTGTCGATCGAGTTGGTGGGATCGATCGGTACACTTGTCGGGAACACGCAGTCAAGAATTTCAGTATGGAAAGGATGGCGGACGGTTATTTAGCAGTCTATCAAAAAATATTGGCCGAACGCTTTGCTGAAAACGGTCACGTCCACCGACATTCTAACTTGACATATATCAACCAAAATCCGAGATAGTAAGCCTCCAGATCGCGATCGCTTTTGGCGAATAGCTTTGGTATCCTCAATACGATGTATTTGAGGATACCAATTTTTTTGATAAAAAGCACAAGGGGAAAATTGAGGTGATTTCCGAACTGGGAGAGGGAACTGAGTTTGCGATCGTACTCCCGCACATTCTATGCGATCGGACTGTCGATCGAACCTAAATAGAGGATATCAACCGGGTAAAATACGGATGAAAGGGGCTGTGTAAAGTCGCCAAGGACTCTCAAGCTAAGGGAAGGAGGAGATCTCGTCAACCCCCTTTTTGAGGTTCCGTCGGAGGGATCTAGTTTTTCCCGAACAGTATTGGAGTCCCTCTGTCCTTGGCATTGCCAACTGCGGCCAAACCGCAGCCATCCTTGGCAGGTGGCCTATTGCGGCTAATCATCCGATAATACCTCTAGAGATATATGACAATAAAAAGGAATGAGTAAAGAGTTAAACTTTTTGGATAGAATTTTAACAGAATGAACAGTAATTTTACTGGGACAACCAGAGGCAACATTTTAATCGTAGACGATACCCCAGAAAACATAGAAGTGTTATCCGCAACTCTTCGCGAACGGGGGTATGCAGTCCGGGGAGCGATTAAAGGTGGAATGGCGATCAGAGCTGCGCGATCGGTTCCACCAGATCTAATTTTACTCGATATCAGAATGCCGGAAATGAACGGCTACGAAGTTTGCGAACAACTAAAAACAGATGAGAAAACTTGCGAAATACCCATAATTTTTATTAGTGCATCCGATGAAGTGTTCGACAAAGTTAAAGCTTTTACTGTCGGTGGCGAAGACTACATCACCAAACCGTTTCAAGTGGAAGAAGTTTTGGCGCGAGTTGAGCATCAGTTGACTATCAAAAAGCTGCAAAAGCAACTACAAGAGCAAAATCAAAAACTACAACAAGAGGTTGAACAGCGCCGCAACGCAGAAGCAGCCGCCGCAGCTGCATCTAAAGCCAAAAGTGAATTTGTCGCTAATATGAGCCACGAACTGAGAACGCCGTTAAATTCTATTCTTGGCTTCACTGAAATAATCAACCGCGATTCATCGCTCAGTAACGAAGTGCGGGAAAATCTGAAAATCATCAGTCGCAGCGGCAAGCATTTGCTGGAGCTAATTAATGATGTTTTGGATTTATCTAAAATTGAAGCAGGCATTATAGCACTAAATGAAAGTAATTTTGACTTGTATCGCCTTCTCGATAATATAGAAGAAACCTTACATTTGAAAGTAGAACAAAAGAAGTTACAGATGAGATTCTATATTTCATCAGATGTTCCGCAGTATATAAAGACTGATGAAAAAAAGTTACGTGGCTGTTTAATAAATCTTTTGGGTAACGCCATTAAATTTACCGAAAAAGGTAACGTAACGCTGCGCGTAAGAGTAGATGATTCATCGCCATCCACCGGGAACGATTTTCGACTTTTGTTTGCAGTTGCCGATACAGGCCCCGGCATTGCTCCTGACGAAATGGAGAAATTGTTTGAGGCATTCGTACAAACAGAAACTGGGCGGAAATCTGCCGAAGGAACTGGTTTGGGTTTAACAATTACCCGCAAGTACGTGCAATTGATGGGAGGTGATATTACCGTAGAGAGTATTTTAGGCCAAGGCTCGACTTTTAAATTTAATATTAAATTTAAAGAAGCCGATTCCTCGGAAGTAATAATGCAACCGATTCAGCAGGTAATTGGCTTAGAACCGAACCAAAAAGCATATAGAATTTTAGTAGCTGATGATACTAAAGACAACCGTTTATTGGTAGTTAAATTGTTGCAACCGATCGGGTTTGAAGTGCGCGAAGCAGCCAACGGTCAACAAGCTGTTGAAGTGTGGGAAAATTGGCAACCGCACCTAATTTGGATGGATACCCGGATGCCAGTGCTTAATGGGGTAGAAGCGATAAAACAGATTAGAGCGAAGGAAAAAGAGAGTAAAAGAGGCTTTGAGGCAGCAAACGGCAAAGAAAAACTTATTTCTGGCAATTATCAGCCCAAAACCATTATTATTGCCCTCACTGCCAGTGTTTTTGAGGAGAGACGAGGGGATATTTTGGCAGCTGGCTGTAATGATTTTGTGAGCAAGCCTTTCCAAAAAGAGGTGATTTTTCAGAAATTAGCTGAATATTTAGGAGTGCGATATATTTACGAAGACTTATCACGATCGACGACGGCTTTTGCCGTCAAATGCTATCCTGTCTCTAGACCGGACTCATTCTGGCGTGAGGAATTAGCAAAAATGTCTCCAACTTGGGTGAGAAAACTATATCAGGCAGCTAATAAAGTTAATGAGGAGTTGATTGTACAACTAATTGAACAAATCGGGTCAGATAGAGCTACTTTGGCTGAAGCTTTAACAGATTTGGTTAATGATTTTCGTCTAGATGAGATCGTGCGGTTGACCAAATTATTGTTGGATAATTCATAATATTTTTAGCAATAATGGAGTTGTTAATGTCGGTGTTTAATAACAAGCAAACCAAAATTTTAATAGTTGACGACCAACCAGCAAATCTCCGTTTTTTATCCAATATATTAATATCGCAAGGTTATAAGGTTCAAAGAGCTATTTGCGGGCAGCTAGCATTGAATGCAGCGTTCGATTCTCCGCCCGACTTGATTTTGCTCGACATTGTAATGCCGGAAATGAATGGCTATGAAGTGTGTAAAAAGTTGAAAGCTAATAAAAAAACTAAGGAAATACCTGTAATATTTGTTAGCGTTTTAGAAGATGTAACAGAAAAAGTTAAAGCTTTCCATCAGGGTGCAGTTGACTATATTACTAAGCCATATCAAGCTGAAGAAATCTTAGCTAGGATTGAAAATCAACTGACGATTCAAAGGTTGCAAAAGCAATTAAAGAAGCAAAATGCTCGATTGCAACAAGAAATTCTGACCCGCAAAAATACTGAGGTTGCACTGGCAAAATCGCGAGATTTTTACTTAACCTTATTTCAGTCTTTTCCAACACTTATATGGCAATCGGATCGGTACGGCAACTGTAATTATTTTAACGAAGCTTGGCTGAGTTTTACGGGGAGAAACCCGTCACAAGAATGGGGAGATGGATGGACACAAGGAATTCATCCCGACGATCGGGAGTACTGCCTGAGAATATACCATCAGGCATTGGAGTTTCGTCAGCCATTCGAGATAGAATATCGGTTGCGGCGCAGCGATGGCGAGTACCGATGGATAATTAATTTCGGTAGACCGTTTAACGATATTGAAGGTAATTTTGCTGGCTTTATCGGGTCGTGTTACGATATTAGCGATCGCAAACACCGCGAAGAAGCGCTACGATTAATCTTCGAGGGAACTGCTTCGGCTACCGGCAGGGAATTTTTTCGCAGCTGCGTTCGTTATCTCGCTGAGGTGCTGCAAGTTCGTTACGCCGTCATTACCGAATTTGCCAATAATGACAAGACGATAGCTCGTACTTTGGCATTCTGGAATGAAGAAACATGGGATGAAAATATTGAGTACGAAATTGCAAATACTCCTTGCGAAAAAGTTTTAGGTGGGATAACTTGCTACTACCCTTCGGGCGTGCAAGCGCTTTTTCCTGAAGATATAACTTTAGCGGAGATAGGTATAGAAAGCTTTGTGGGAATTCCGTTTGTAGATTCTAACGGAAATATCATAGGCCATTTGGCAGTGATGGATACGGAGCCGATCGATTGCACTCCGGATAAAGAATTAATTTTACAAATTTTTGCCGCTCGTGCGGGAGCCGAACTGGAACGCAAACAAGCAGAGTTAGAACTGCAAGAAAGAGAAGAACGATACAGAACTTTAGTATCGAATATTCAAGGCGTTGTTTACCGCTGTGCTTGCGATTCTGACTTGACAATGGAGTTTATCAGCGATGCTATTTTAGAAATTTCTGGCTATCCATCAAGTGAATTTATTGCCAATAAAGTGCGAAGTTTTGCCAGCATCATTCATCCCGAAGATAGACAGATGGTGGAGGAAATTGTGCGCGAGGCTGTCAAAAATAAACAGCCTTTCATGAATGAGTATAGAATCGTGCGAGGCGATGGCAGCATTGCTTGGGTTTACGAAAAAGGCCGAGGTATTTTCGATGCAAAGAGCAAAATTATCTGCTTAGAAGGAGTGCTTTTCGATATCAGCGATCGCAAGCAAACAGAATTAGAATTACTCCTAGCAACAGAACGCCTGCAACATTTGCTCACTTCCAGCCCAGCTTCGATTTATAGCCGCAAACCGACAGAAGATTTGGCAACTACTTTTATCAGCAGCAACGTAGAGGCAATGCTGGGTTACCAAGCAGAAGAATTTCTAGAAGATGCAAGTTTCTGGACAACCCGCATTCACCCGGAAGATATTAAGCGCGTTCTTGTCGAATTAGCAAAACACCTATTTCTAGATGGGTTTCATTCGATAGAATACCGTTTTCTCCATCAAAACGGAACTTACCGTTGGGTTTACGACCAAGTTAAATCGATCCAAGATGAAGCAGGTAATTTGATTGAGTGCGTTGGTTATTGGACGGACATCACCGATCGCAAACAAGCAGAAATTGCGTTACGCGAAAGTCAGCGGCGGTATCAAACTTTAGCAGAAGCTTCCCCAGTTTGTATATTCCACACGGATGCTGATAGCAATTTTTTGTATGTTAATCAGCGCTGGAGCGAAATTACCGGACTATCCGTAGAAGAAGGATACGGCATGGGGTGGGCGAGTATTTTACATCCAGAAGATCGCGATCGGATCTTTACCGAATGGGCTTTTGCTGCCGAAGCTAGAGTGCCGTTTAAGTCTGAATATCGTTTTGTCCGTCCGGATGGCAAAATTGCCTGGGTAATCGGTCAAGCAGTGCCAGAAATAGGGGATGATGGCGAAATTAAAGGCTATGTTGGCACGATCACAGATATTAGCGATCGCAAGTTAGCAGAAGCAGCATTAAAAGAGAGCGAAGAACGCTTTTATCTAGCAGTATCCGGCACTAATGATGGAATTTGGGATTGGAATTTAAGAACAAACAAAGTCTATTATTCTCCTGTTTGGCTGCAAATTCTCGGCTATCGGGAAGGAGAACTGCCGTATCTGTTCAGTACCTGGTCAAATAAGGTGCATTCAGATGACTTACAGAGTACTATGAACGCTCTTCAAGATCACATAAAAGGCAAAGCTCCCATTTTTCAAAAGATCTATCGCATCAAACACAAAGATGGTCGATGGGTGTGGGTCGAGACAAAAGCTAAATGCGTCCGCGACTCCTTTGGTAAAACTTACCGAGTCACCGGTACTCTCGCCGACATCACCGAACGCAAACTAGCAGAGGAAGCATTGCGGGAAAGTGCGGAGCGAGAAAGAGCGATTGCCCAAGTCATTCAAAGGATGCGCCAAACTTTGGATATGGAAACGATATTCGCTGCGACAACTCAAGAATTGCAGCGAGTAATCAACTGCGATCGCGTCGTCATCTATCGCTTCCATGCTGACTGGAGTGGCGAGTTTGTTTCCGAGTCCCTGTCAACTACCTGGAGTTCTTTAGTCCAAGAACAAAATCATAATTCCTATTTTACAGGTAATTTTATTGCCCCAGAAACTTGCACGATCAAAAGATTAGGCTTTGTTTCCAATATCGTGCAGGATAGTTACATCAGTCAAACAAGAGGCGGTGCCTTCAACGAAGGTGTATCTTACCTAATTGCTGAAGACATCTATACGGCTGGATTTAGCGATTGTTACATCAATCTATTGGAGCAATTTCAAGCCAGAGCTTACATAATTGTACCTATCTTCTGCGGCACACAACTTTGGGGATTACTCGCCACTTATCAAAATAGCAGCTCCCGCCAATGGAAAAAAACAGAAATTAATGTAGTCGTTCAAATTGGCAGTCAGTTGGGCATAGCTTTGCAGCAAGCCGAATTACTAGAACAAACTAAAAGACAGTCCGCTGCACTGCAACAAGCTTTATTAGCAGCAGATGCAGCTAATCGTGCCAAAAGTGAATTTCTCGCTAATATGAGCCACGAATTGAGGACGCCGCTCAATGCCATACTCGGCTTTACCCAAGTGATGAGCCGCGACAGTGACCTATCCACCGAACATCAAAAGAGCTTAGAAATTATTAATCGCGCTGGGGAACATTTATTGTCATTAATCAATGACATTTTAGAAATGTCCAAAATTGAGGCAGGCAGAACCACAATCAATCAAAGCAAATTTGACTTGCTTTATATGCTGAACAATTTGGAGAATATGATGCGGTTAAAAGCTTCTTCCAAAGGCTTGCAACTTACCTTTGAATATGAAAGTAATCTTCCTCAGTATGTGCAAACAGACGAAGGTAAGTTACGTCAAATTTTACTCAATCTCCTGGGAAATGCTATCAAATTTACGGCGAAAGGTAGCGTTGATTTGCGCGTAAAAACAGAAAAGTGTGCTAGTGAAAGTGGAGGAAATAATGAAGGGGAAAATCCGGTATATTGTCCTGAAATTTGCCGACTTTTCTTTGAGGTAGAAGACACAGGCCCTGGCATTGCTCCTGAAGAAATTCATATGCTATTTGAAGCTTTTGGTCAGACAGAAACTGGTCGAAAATCTCAACAAGGAACCGGATTGGGTTTAGCGATTAGCCGCAAATACGCGCAAATGATGGGAGGAGATATTAGAGTTACCAGTGTCCTGGGAAAAGGAAGCTTATTTTCTTTTGATATTGAGATAAACTTGGCTGATGCTGCTGATAGTGAGCGAAACCATAGTAAGCGCAAGGTAATTGGTTTAGCACCCGACCAACCTGAATATCGCATCTTGGTAGTAGATGACGCCAAAGAAAGTCGTTTAGTGCTGATCGAATTCTTTACATCAATAGGCTTTTCTGTGCGGGAAGCTTCTAATGGTATCGAGGCAATTACGGCATGGTCTAACTGGAAACCGCACCTGATATTTATGGATATGCGGATGCCGAAAATGGACGGTTATGAAGCTACTAAAGAGATTAAAACTAGGGAGTCATCGCGCATCGATCGAGAGTCATTAAAAACAGGAAACATGACAAATGAAAAAGAAAAAATGACTGTAATTATTGCTTTGACTGCCAGTGCTTTTGAGGAACAGCGACAGAAGATATTAGCTGTGGGGTGCGATGATTTAGTTCACAAGCCATTCCAAGCGGAAGTTTTATTAGAAAAAATTAGCGTACACTTAGGAGTTCGCTATGTTTACGCAGAAGAAAAGGTTGATAAAGAAACATCTGCGGAAAAAACGAAAGCAACTTTTACAGAAGCCGATTTACTGCATATATTGTCTCAAATGCCAGTTGAGTGGGTGAAACAGGTACACGATGGCGCGGCTGAATGCAGCGATGATATCATTTTGGCATTGTTAGCTCAAGTTCCACCAGAAAATGTGGCTTTAGCGGAGAGCTTTGCCGAACTGGCTAATAACTTCCAATTTGAGAAAATTATGCAATTAACTCAACAGGATGAACAATGAATAACAAAAAATTTAACTTGCCACGAAAAGATATTCTCATTGTTGACGATACGCCAGAAAATTTGCGCTTTTTAGCTAAGATTCTGACGGAGCAGGGCTTCAACGTTCGCAAAGCATTAAACGGGCATATTGCTCTCTCTTCTTGTCAAAAATTATTACCGGACTTGATATTACTGGACATTATGATGCCGGATATCGACGGCTATGAAGTTTGTCAGCGGTTGAAAGCTGCGGAGAAAACTTCTAAGATTCCAGTAATTTTCTTGAGTGCCTTAAATGATGCTTTTGACAAAGTAAAAGCTTTTAATGTCGGGGGTGTTGACTATATTACCAAACCGTTTCATTTTGAAGAAGTTATTGTCCGCGTTCAAAATCAATTGGTGATCAGGGAAGCGGAGATAAAAATAATGAATATAAATGTCGAACTCGAACAACGGGTAAGAGAGCGTACCAGTCAGCTAAAAAAAGCTAATGAAGAACTGAAACGAGAGATATTAGAGCGCAAGCAACTACAAAGTCAATTGCTGCAAATGGCGCTACACGATCCCCTGACTAACTTGCCGAATCGAGCTTTATTCATGGAGTGTTTGTCAGAAGCTCTCAACCGCGCTAAGTCAGAGTCTGGTTGTCAATTTGCCGTGCTATTTTTGGATTGCGATCGTTTCAAATTTATTAACGATTCTCTCGGTCATTTAGTAGGCGATGAACTGCTCATTGCGATCTCTCGCAGACTGGAAAAATCTCTTAATCTGGTTGATACTTTAGCGCGATTGGGCGGCGACGAATTTGCTATTCTTATTGAAAATATTTCAAATATAAAAATGGCTACGCTTGTTGCTGATAGAATTCTGAAAGAACTATCAAACCCCTTTCAACTATCCAGATACGAAGTATTTATTAATGTCAGTATTGGGATTGCTCTCAGCAATATTTCTTACGATAAGCCAGAATATTTGCTGCGAGATGCCGACACGGCGATGTATCGTGCCAAGGCATTAGGAAAAGCTCAATATCACGTTTTTGACCCAGATATGCACCAACAAGCTATCCGAGTTCTACAGCTAGAAAACGACTTGCGAAGGGCCATCCAACGGGAGGAATTTATTGTTTACTATCAGCCTATTATTTCTCTAACTAATGGCAGAATTGCTGGATTTGAAGCTCTTGTGCGCTGGCGGCACCCTACTCGCGGTATGGTTTCTCCCGCAGAATTTATTCCCCTGGCGGAAGAAACGGGATTGATTGCCGATATTGACACTTGGGTATTGCAGTCAGCTTGCCATCAACTACTTATCTGGCAGAAAACTTGCCCTGCTAAGGAAATCTTAACTATTAGCGTCAATCTTTCGAGGCGGCTATTTTCCCATCCTAATTTACTTGAAAGAATTGATAAAATTCTTCACAAAACGCAACTGAATCCGGAAAGTTTAAAGTTTGAAATCACAGAAAGCGCTATTATGGAAAATAGCGAAGAAGCTAACAAAATTTTAGCTGAAATCAGGAGGCGTCAAATTCAATTAAGTATTGATGACTTCGGCACTGGCTACTCTTCATTGAGTTACCTGCACACCTTTCCCTTAAATACGCTCAAAATTGACCAGTCTTTCGTAAAACTGATGGATAAAAACACAAATAATATGGGACTGGTTCCCATGATTATCTGTATGGCCCATACAATGAAGCTGAGTGCGATCGCTGAAGGTGTAGAAACTCCCGCTCAGTTAGCACAACTGAGAAGTTTAGGGTGCGATTTTGGTCAGGGCTATTTATTTTCTCAACCTTTGGATAGTAAATTGGTTTTAGAATTGATAGCAGCAGACCCCCAATGGTGAGCGTTATGGAAAGTACGATCGAAGAAAATACATTGATAAATAAATTAATCTACTCTCACAAAGTCAACATTTTAGTAGTTGATGATTGTCCAAATAATCTGCGAGTTTTATCATCAATTCTGACACAAAATGGATATATAGTTCGGAAAGCGTTAGACGGAGAAATAGCTATAAGCGCTTGTCAAAAAATATTACCAGACCTAATTTTACTCGATATTATGATGCCAAATATGGACGGTTATCAACTTTGTCAATATTTTAAACAAAATGAAAAAACCCGCCATATACCTATAATTTTTATCAGCGCTCTTGATGACGTACTGGACAAAGTAAAAGCTTTTAATAGCGGTGGTGCGGACTACATAAGCAAACCATTTGAAGTTAAAGAAGTGTTAGCTCGCGTGACAAATCAACTGACTATTCGCCAGCTATATAACGCACTCACCGAGCAAAATATACAGTTGCAAAAATTAAATGAAGAATTGCGAATAGCCAACGCCGAACTAGAACAATTTGCCTACATCGCTTCTCACGATCTCAAATCACCTCTACAATCGATTATTGGTTATACGCAGCTGATTAGCTGTAAATACGAAAAAGATTTCGCTCCAGACCATAAGCGATACTTAGAACATATCGTAAATGCGGCTTGGAGGATGAAGCGGCTAATTGACGACTTGCTAGATTATTCCAAGTTAGGAAAGGAAACACAAGAGCTTGAATTGACTGATTGCCAAAACGTACTAGAAGAAGCGCTAGATAATTTACGCGAAGAAATTAACTCAAGCGGTGCCACTATTACCCATTCGCCATTACCAAAACTAATGGGCGATCGCACACAACTGATCAGCCTTTTCCAAAATCTAATTAGCAATGGTATTAAGTTTCGCCGTCCTCAAGTTATACCGGAAATAAAAATTTTGGCTCAATTAAAAAACAGCAGTGAATGGCTTTTTGGAGTCCAGGATAATGGTATTGGCATAGAACCTCAGTACTTTGAACGCATTTTTGAAATTTTTCAACGCCTGCACTCTTATAGAGAATACCCAGGTAATGGCATTGGTATGACTATCTGCAAAAAAATAGTTGAACGTCACGGCGGAAGCATATGGGTGGAATCGCAGGTAAACAAGGGCACAACTTTTTACTTCACCATACCCTCACAATGAGTAAAAATTTAAACGCACTACCCAAAAGTAAAATTCTTGTGGTTGACGATACGCCAGATAACCTGCGCCTGCTGTCGTCTATGCTAAAGAATCGGGGCTATAGCGTTCGCAAAGCTTTGAGCGGTCAAGTAGCTATAAGTGCTTGCCAGAAGATACTGCCAGACATAATTTTACTCGATGTAAATATGCCCGATATGAACGGCTATGAAGTTTGTGCTGCTTTGAAAGCAAATGAAAAAACTTGCGATATCCCCGTGATTTTTATTAGCGTTTTGGATGATGTGCTGGACAAAGTAAAAGCTTTTGATGTCGGTGGTGCCGACTATATTACTAAGCCATTTCATATTGAAGAAGTGGTGGCAAGAGTGGAAAATCAACTTACGGTTCAAAAATTGCAAAAGCAACTAAAACAGCAAAATACTCTGCTACTTGAGGAAATAGAGAGACGGCGAAGTGCCGAGTCAGCTTTGCAAGAAGCAAATGAAAAATTACACCGTTTGGCTTGTTCGGACAGCTTGACTGGACTGGCCAACCGTCGCCACTTTGATGAATACTTACAAAGAGAGTGGCACCGATCGGCAAGAGATAAAACACCTCTATCATTGATTTTGTGCGATATCGATTTTTTTAAATCCTACAACGATAATTACGGACATCTAGCAGGAGATTTTTGTTTAAAGGAGGTTGCCAAAGCTATTAGCAATGCGGTAAAGCGTCCGACAGATTTAGTGGCGCGTTACGGAGGAGAAGAGTTTGTTTCGATTTTGCCTCACACAGATATTTACGGAGCCATATCTCTAGCTAAAAATATCCAGTTAGAGGTGGAAAAGCTAAAGATTATCCACTGCTTTTCTTCTGTGAGCAATTATATTACATTAAGCATGGGTATCTGTAGCCTAGTCGGAAATTATCAAGAATCTCCAGAAACTTTAATTGCTAAGACCGATCGATCTCTTTATCAAGCTAAGCAACAGGGACGCGATCGATACTGTACCTACACAACCGATTTTTTTATGGCTGACACAGAAGGCTCACCTACCAAAGAGCCCAGTGAAGTTTATCAAAGCTATTATATATTCGAGGATTTAAAATAAAAACATTAAACGCGCAAGTTTTATTTTGTACTATGATTATACAAATTAACAGGTGACGGAGATACTAAAATGAATGACGAGCGCACCAATACTTATAAAAGCAATATTTTGGTTGTCGATGATACACCTGATAACTTACGCCTTTTGTCGGCAATGCTCACCGAGCAGGGATACACAGTTCGTAAAGCATTGAACGGCGAATTAGCCTTAATTGCTTGTCAAAAGGTTTTGCCAGACCTAATTCTGCTTGATATAAATATGCCCATGATGAATGGCTATGAAGTTTGCCAACATCTGAAAGCAAATGAAAAAACTCGCGGAGTTCCCGTCATTTTTATCAGTGCTTTAGATGATGTTTTAGATAAGGTAAAAGCTTTTGATGTGGGAGGAATAGACTACATTAGCAAACCTTTTCAGGAAGCAGAAGTTTTATCGCGAATTGGCAATCAGCTTAAACTGCGATCGCTGCAACTACAACTTGAGGAACAAAATATTATACTGCGGGAAGAAATTCTAGAGCGCCGCAAAGCTCAGGAGGCTTTAGAATTGAGCGAAGCCAAAAATCGCGCCCTACTTGATGCGATTCCAGATTTAATGTTTCGCATCGGATATGATGGTATTTTTTTGGACTATCGCATAGCTAAAGAAATTGCAATAACGCAAACATCGTCACACAAATTATTAATTGAAAAGGGGATAACTTTTCCCATCCCCGATGCGATCGGCCCACAAAATAGTTTGGTTAGTAAAAATATATCTGAAGTTTTGTCCGAAGACTTGAGTGTCTGGGTAATGCACTACGTTGAGGAGACTCTGCTCGCATCTACCATGCAAATTGGCGAGTACGTGCAACAAATCGATGGCATTTGGCACGCTTATGAAGTGAGATTTGTCAAGAGCGGCCAAAATGAAGTACTAGCGCTCGTGCGCGATATTTCCGATCGCAAGCAAGCAGAAGCTCAGAAACTGCAAACAGAAGCATTATTGCGAATGCAAAAGGAGCAACTCGAACAAGCTTTAAGCGAACTCCAACAAGCTCAAGTCCAATTAATCCAGAACGAAAAAATGGTAGCTCTGGGGCAATTGGTAGCAGGGATTGCTCATGAAATTAACAACCCAATTAATTTTATTTATGCCAATCTCAGCTATGCCAACGAATATGTGCAAAACTTACTAAAGTTGATTGAAATATATCAGCAGGAATATCCCAATCCCACACCAAAAATCGACCGCATAATTGATGATATAGACCTGTCTTTTTTAATAAAAGACGCGCAAAGCCTCATGGAAGGTATGCACAGAGGAGCCGATCGCATCCGGCAACTCGTACTTTCTCCTCGCAACTTTTCTAGGTTAGACGAAGCTGAAATGAAGTCGGTGGATATTCATGAAGGGATCGACAGCACCCTGCTAATGTTGCAGCACCGACTCAATTCTCAAATTTCGCCACAGAACGAAGAAATTCGTCCGGCAATTCAAGTCATCAAAGAGTACGGAAATTTGCCCAAAGTCACTTGTTCTCCTAGTGAAATTAACCAAGTTTTGATGCACCTGCTGAATAATGCGATCGACGCTTTAGAACTGGGTAGTTCCTCTGAATGTAACCCACTAAATACTACCCTCTACCGACAACCTACTATCCGCATTGCCACAGAATTAATAGCTGCCAATACTATAAAAATTCGCATTGCAGACAATGGCCCCGGCATTCCAGAGTCGATGCGATCGCGTTTGTTCGACCCATTTTTTACCACCAAAGCCCCTGGCAAAGGCACCGGATTGGGATTGTCGATTAGCTATCAAATTATTGTCCAAAAACATGGAGGTAAACTAACCTGTTCTTCCTCTTCCAAAGAGGGCTCGGAATTCGCCATTGAAATACCCACCCATCAAACCAAGCAAACATAGGCTCAAAAACGCTCAAAACCCTTGAAAAATAAATACAATCCCATACTAATGTCAGCTACTCTTCCACTACCCCACTACCCTAGAAAGCCAGCTTACCCAAGGCAATAAAATAATTCCCCAAATAAGGCAAAATTTATTATGAAACCTTTCAACCCAGAACATTTCCTAATTTTAGTTGTAGATGACATCAGCCAGAATCTGCAAGTAATTGGCGAGATGCTGGAAGATTTGGGCTACGAAACCACCTTTGCCACCAGCGGAAAGCAAGCTCTCGAACGAGTCCAAACTGCCCAACCCGACCTGATTCTACTAGATTTGATGATGCCGGGGATGAACGGACTGGAAGTTTGCTCTAAACTGAAAGCAAATCCAGCACTAGCAGAACTGCCGATCGTCTTCTTAACTGCCAGCAACGAGGAAGATCATTTACTGCAAGCTTTTGATATGGGGGCTGTCGATTACGTTACCAAACCCTTTAAAAAGCCGGAACTGCTGGCCAGAGTTCGCACGCATTTGGAATTAAAGTATCTGCGCGAGCAACTGAAAGAATCTCTTCAGGAGCGAGATCTATTAGCCCAAGAGTTAGAAAACTTAAAAAGTGCCTATTTCGGCCAAAAGGTTGAGTGAAATCATGCAGGAAATCGAATTTGTCACCTCCGAATCAATAGATTTAAGCAACTGCGACAGAGAACCCATCCATATTCCCGGTAAAATTCAGCCTCATGGAGTTCTCCTCGTGCTGCAAGACCCGCAACTAAAAATTTTACAAGTTAGTCAAAATACAGAACAGTTTTTTGGCATTGCTGCTGAATCTCTGCTCGGACAAGACCTAGATATTTTATTTAGTCGTCAAGAAATAGATTTGCTATACCATTGCATATCCCAAGAAAATTTAGAATATTTTAACCCGCTCCAGTTTACAGTTAATTTTCTCGGCTCGCCTTTGCTATTTGAAGGGATTATCCATCGTTCGGATGGAGTATTAATTCTGGAATTAGAACCGAAAATTTCCTTAAAGCAAAATTATCCAGTTAGTTTTTATCATTTGCTGAAAACCTCTATCGCCAAGATATCAAACGCAGCCAGCTTCCAGGAATCAACAGACATACTTGTGCGAGAACTACGCCAAATGACTGGATACGATCGCGTCATGATTTATCGCTTTGAATCCGACGATAGCGGCATCGTTATTGCCGAAGACAAAAAACCAGAGTTAGAAGCTTTCTTGGGTTTGCACTATCCAGCTACAGATATTCCCAAACAAGCCAGAAAATTATATTTCCAAAATTGGTTGCGAATTATTGTTGATATCAATTATCAACCCGTGCAAATTATGCCAACCAATAACCCCCTCACAGATCGACCATTAGATTTAAGTCGCTCTATCCTCAGAAGCGTTTCCCCCATTCATATTGAGTATTTACAAAACATGGGGGTTACCGCTTCACTTTGTATTTCTATCATCAATGAAAGCAAACTTTGGGGTTTAATTGTATGTCATCATTATCAAGAGAAATACGTTGATTACGAAACTCGTAAAGCTTGCGAACTGCTCGGACAATTTATGTCTGTTGAACTATTCAAGAAGCAACAAAAAGAATGGGTTATATATTCCGAAAAAGTTAAACGCATTCAACAAGAAATCAAAAAAAGCTTAGTTAAGAAAATAAACGTAGATTGCTTTTTATCTCAAACTGAAGAATTATTATTAGAATTAGTCAATGCACAAGGAGCAGTTATCTATCTACAAGATGAAATTACGCTCATTGGCAAAGCTCCAGCCAAAGAAACCGTCCAAAATTTGCTAAATTGGCTTCGCCAGCACCATAAAGAAGAAGTTTTTTACACCGATTGCTTGGCAAAAATTTATCCCCAAGCTGAGCGATACAAACAGCAAGTGAGCGGCTTACTGGCAATTTCTATTTTTCTCGATCGCACTTGCTATCAAGTAGTTTGGTTTAGACCGGAAATCATTCAAACAGTAAACTGGGGAGGCAATCCGAACCAACCTGTAACATTAGAAGAAAATGGCGGATTGCGCCTGTCTCCCCGCAAATCTTTTGCTTTGTGGAAAGAAACAGTAATCGGCAAATCTTTAGCCTGGAATCCATTAGAAATAGATGCCGCCCTCGAACTGAGAAACACCCTGATGCTAGCTTTATTAGAAGTTTCGCAAGCCGCCTTAGAAAAAGCTGCCAACCGCGCTCAAATTGCCAACCGCGCCAAAAGCGAATTCCTTGCCAACATGAGTCACGAAATTCGTACACCCATGAATGCCATCCTGGGTTTTTGCGACTTGCTGCAAGGACTCGTTACCGAACCAAAACAACGCACTTATGTCGAGTCGATCTCTGCTAGCGGCAAAGCTCTCCTAGACTTAATAAATGATATCCTCGATCTCTCCAAAATTGAAGCAGGCAAACTAGAACTGAAATACGACCCCCTAGATTTGCGGGCATTAGTTGAGGAAGTTCTGCAAATTTTCTCCCAGAAAGCTAGCGAGAAAAATTTATCCCTACTCGCAGAAATTGACGAAACCCTACCCACGGGCATTATTTTTGATGAAGTGCGCCTGCGGCAAATACTCTTCAACACGATCGGCAACGCCCTCAAATTCACCGAACAAGGGTATGTTAAAATTTGCTTGCGCTGCCAAATTTACCCAGATGGAGACGCTCGCAAAGCTTGGTTGGAAATAGCTGTGGAAGATACCGGAATTGGTATTGCCCCGGCTCAACGGCAACGAATTTTCGAGGCTTTCGTGCAAAGCGAAGGACAAAGCACCCGCAAGTACGGCGGTACTGGGTTAGGATTGGCAATTACCCGCCGACTGACAACCATGCTGGGAGGAACCCTGCTACTGGAAAGCGAATTAGGTAAAGGCAGTACTTTTATCTTCGTTTTTCCAGATGTGACCCTTACCGACTGGACGACAAAACCAGTTGGCGACTCCCAGTTAAATGCAAACTTAGAACAGTTTCAACCTTCCGTACTGCTGGTGGTGGATGACGTGAAATCCAATCGCGATTTAATTGCAGGCTACTTTGAAGCGACTCAACACCGACTTTTGTTTGCTAAAGATGGACTGGAAGGGATTCAGATGGCGCAGACGCATCATCCCGATGTAATTCTGCTGGATTTGCGGATGCCCAATTTGGATGGAGATACAGCAGCTCGTCGTTTAAAGCAGGACGAAAAAACTCAAAATATCCCTATCATTATTCTCACTGCTTCTGTAATGGGACAAGATTACAAAGATCTCCAAAATTTCTGTGACGGTTTCTTGCTTAAACCCGTCAACCGTTCCCAACTTGTGGAGCAATTGCAGAAAATTTTACCACAAAACCAGAATGTATACAGCGAACATCAGAAATCTGCTGTCCCAGAATCGCTCCCGGAAGCTAAAGAAAAACTGCCCGAATTGCTCTCAAAACTGCTTCAGGAAGAAAATACGGCTTGGCAACAGCTGCGAAAAACGATGAGAAGACGGGAATTGCAAGCCTTTGCAGAACGGCTGCGTTGCCTAGCAACAGAATATCAGTGTGCTGCCCTGCTAGACTATGCAACAAGATTGGAAACGCAATTATCAACCTTTGATTGGGCACACTTACCTATGACAATAGAAGCATTTCCGTTGGTGAGGCAGTCCTTAGTATGACACAATTTAATCCCCAAGACTTCTTGATTTTAGTTGTAGACGACATCAGCCAAAATCTGCAAGTGATTGGCGAGATGCTGGAAAATGCGGGCTACGATACCACTTTCGCCACCAGCGGACAGCAAGCTTTGGAACGAGTGCAAACTGCCCAACCCGACCTAATTTTACTAGACTTAATGATGCCGGGAATGAACGGATTGCAAGTTTGCCAGAAGTTGAAAGCTGACCCCAAATTGTGCGAAATTCCGATTATTTTTCTCACAGCTAGCAACGAAAAAGAGGATTTGCTGCAAGCGTTTAAACTAGGCGCAGCAGACTATATTACCAAACCGTTTCAACCGGAAGAAGTCCTAGCCAGAATAGAAGTGCGACTCGCTAACCAAAGGCTGAAACAAGAATTAGAAGAGCGCAATCAACAACTGCAAACAGAAATTGAGGTTCGCATCGCTACGGAAGAAGCCCTCAAAAAAACAGTAGAAAGTTTGCATACCACCTCTCGACAATTAGCCGAAGCGCAAAGAATTGCCCATCTGGGCAGTTGGTCATGGGATATTTTTACTAATAAATTAACTTGGTCAGAAGAAACTTTCCGTATTTTTGGATTCGCTCCCGATCGATCCGAACCAAGCCATACCGAATTTAACGAGCTGATCTATCCAGACGATATAGAGCTATTTCAAACAACGACCGCTCGCGCGATCGCCGATGGGTTAGCTTACCAATTTGAGTTCCGCATTAAGCGAAGCGACGGTCAATTGCGCTACTTTGAGACAACCGGAGAGCCGATTTTTAATTCCGCTGGGCAAGTTATCCGACTTTTTGGCACTGTCTTGGATATCAGCGATCGCAAACAAGCAGAAATCGCATTACGCCAAAGCGAGCAAAAATTTCGTAAAGCTTTCGATCATACCGCTGTCGGAATGTGTTTGGTGTCACCGACAGGGAAATTTATGCAAGTTAATTCTTCACTTTGCCAAATGCTCGGCTACTCAAAGCAGGAATTACTGTCGTTCAACTTTGAGGAAATTACTTATCCAGATGACATCAATATAGATTGGAAATCGCAAGAAAATTTATTAAATGGAGAAATTATTTCCTATCATATAGAAAAACGTTATTTACACAAAAACAGAAGCATTGTTTGGGGGTTGCTCAGCGTTTCTCTTGTCCGCGACAATCGAGAACAACCGCTTTATTTTGTCACCCAAATTCAAGATATTACCCCTCTCAAAAATACAGCAGCAGAACTTTTACTGGCAAAAGAAGCGGCAGTTACAGCTTCCCAAGCTAAAAGCGTTTTTTTAGCTAATATGAGCCACGAGTTGCGAACACCCCTGAACGCTATTTTAGGATTTGCACAGCTGCTAAGTCGCGACAGCAATCTCAACGATCAACAAAAAGAAAATATCGCCATTATCGGTCGCAGTGGCGAACATCTACTCAATTTAATCAACGACATTTTAGATATCTCAAAAATTGAAGCCGGACACACCGATTTAAATGAAACAGAATTCGACCTTAAGGAAATGCTGTGGGAAATAGAAGAAATGTTTTTACTCAAAGCGGACTCTAAATGTTTAGAGTTAAAGTTTGATTTTGCTGCGGATGTTCCCCAGTTTATCAGAAGCGATCGCCTCAAGCTTCGTCAAGTATTAATTAACCTTCTCAGTAACGCGATCAAGTTCACAAATAAAGGCACTGTGACGATGCAGGTGAAAGTTGATAGTTCATCGCCATCAATAACGAATACATCTCGACTTGTGTTTGTAGTAGATGATACCGGAGTTGGCATTGCTCCCGAAGAAATCAATAGCATTTTCAATCCCTTTGTACAAACTCAAGCAGGAATTGTTTCCGGACAAGGGACGGGTTTGGGTTTAGCAATCAGCCGCAAATACGTCCAACTTTTAGGCGGTGACATCAAAGTAAACTCTCAAATTGGACAGGGAACAACTTTCCAATTTGACATTCAAGCCACCGCAATTGAAAAAACTTTCATTAAACCCCAACAAAACAATCGCCGCGTTATCGCCCTAGCCCCAAACCAACCTCGCTACCGCATTTTAGTAGTGGATGATAAAGAAAGCAACCGTCAATTGCTAGTGCAGTTACTCCTGGGTATGGATTTTGAAGTTAGACAAGCAATCAATGGTAAAGATGCAATTCAAGTTTGGGAAAACTTCCAACCTCACCTAATTTGGATGGATATGCGAATGCCGGTGATGGATGGATACGAAGCTACCAAAGAAATTAAAGCAAAAGCGCAGCAAAAATGGGCCTGTGAGGAGAGCGGGAGTGCGGGAAAGGGGGTAAGCAAAAGCGCAGCAGAAAATCTACATAATGCTTCCCCCACTTCCCAGCCACCAGCTACTAAAACCATAATTATTGCCCTCACCGCTAGTGTTTTTAAAGAACAAAAACCCATTATGCTCTCGGCGGGTTGCGATGATATTGTCTGCAAACCCATTCAAGAATCAGTCATTTTCGAGAAATTAGCCGAGCATTTAGGAGTAGAGTTTGTTTATGAAGAAGACCAAATATTGAGACAGGCTAATTCTTACCAATCCATCAATATCTCTGCTTTGAAAACACTACCTCATTCCTGGTTGGAACAATTAGAAGAAGCTTCTTTAACTCTAGAGGAAGAAACGATATATAACCTCATCGAGCAGATTGAATCTCAAGAAACTGCTTTAGCTCATGCGCTGCGAACTTACGCCGAAAACTTTGAATATCAAAAGATTGTCAGTGCGATCGCTGCTGCCAAGTCATCTAATTTTAGCCAACAAGAAGGTTCTAATTCTGGCTCCCAAATCAACAACCAACCCTCTCAACCAAAAATTTCCCGCGAATGGGTTGCCAATATGAAACAGGCTATCGATATTGCCGACCTAGACGCAATGAACGCTCTTGTTAATATACTGCGGAACGAAAATATTGTTATGGCTCAACTTATTCAATATTATCTCACTAAGTTAGATTACGAAAAAATTATTAATTTAATCGTAGATAATTGAGGTAAATAGCCAGATATGCTTTAAATTCAAAAAGGGTGCATTAGCATTATTAGAGTACGCCAATGAGTGTCGCGAGCGACGAAAATTTAAATCCAGAAATATTAGTAGTAGACGATACACCAGTCAACTTGCGTCTATTAGTTAATATTTTGAGAAAAAATGGTTATAAAGTCCGCCCAGTCAACAATGGACATTTAGCTCTTCAGGTCGCTAAAAGTATATTACCGGATTTAATTTTGCTCGATATTCTCATGCCTTCACTCGATGGCTACCAGGTTTGCGAAAAACTCAAAGCTGACCCAGAAACCAGCGGAATTCCAGTTATTTTCATCAGTGCGCTCAATGAAGGCTTAGATAAAGCCAAAGCATTTCAAGTTGGAGGCGCGGATTACATTAGCAAACCCTTTCAAGTCGAAGAGATATTGGCACGAGTAGCTAATCAAATTAGCCAACGCTCTTTGCAAAATAAACTTCAGCAACAAGCCGAGATACTTCACCAGCAAAACCTACAACTTCAATCTGAAATTAACTCCCGTCAACTTCTGGAAGAAAAGTTACTCGCTTCCGAACACAAAATGCGAGCGGTATTTGAAGCGATGACCGATATTGTGATGACCATTAATATTCAAGAAGGTCAGCTCGGCAACATCGATATTTTACCGACAAATAGCATTACATTCTATCAAGATGACACCGATTTAGTCAGCTACATAATCGAAGAAATTTTTCACGCAGAAAATCACCCAAGTTGGTTAAGTATAATTGAACAAACATTAGAGACCAGACAGACTATCAATTTTGATTACAGTTTAAACATCTATGAAAAAGGAGTTTGGTTAGCAGTAATGATTTCTCCGTTGAACGATGATACAGTTATTTTGGTGGCGCGAGATATTAGCGATCGCAAGCTGGCAGAAGAAGCTTTGCGAATAGCACAAGAACGCTATCACAGTATCGTAGAAAATGCGATCGACGGCATCTATCAAACTACACCAGAAGGGCGCTACTTGAGTGCTAATCCCGCACTGGCAAGAATTTATGGCTATTCTTCCCCACTAGAATTGATGCAAAGCATACAAAACATTTCCCGACAGATATATGTTGACCCCAAGCGTCGCCAAGAATTTATCGTCGCGATGGAAGCACATAATGCCGTCTCCGGTTTTGAATCAATGGTATATCGCAAAGAAGGCAAGATTATTTGGATTTCTGAAACTGCTCGTGCGGTGCGAAATAGTTCGGGTAAGCTGCAATACTACGAAGGCATCGTTTCCGATATTACCGAACGCAAGCAAGTACAAGAAGCCTTAAAGTTTCAACAAGCACAGACAGAACAACTGCTACTGAGTATTTTGCCTCAACCGATCGCCCATCGCCTCAAAGCCGGTGAAAATCCGATCGCCGATCGCTTTGAAGAAGTCAGCGTACTATTTGCCGATATGGTAGGATTTACAAAATTATCTACAGAAAAAAATCCTACAGAGTTAGTAGAATTGTTAAATGAAATTTTTTCTGAGTTTGACTTATTAGCAAAAAAACACGGCTTGGAGAAGATCAAAACGATCGGCGATGCCTACATGGTAGTTGGTGGCGTACCCATACCCCGCGAAGATTCAGCTAGCGCGATCGCCCTCATGGCGCTGGATATGCAAGCTGCGATCGCCAGATTTAACGCCAATCGCACAGACAAGTTTCAACTGCGAATCGGCATCAATATTGGCCCCGTAGTCGCCGGAGTAATTGGGATGAGCAAATTTATCTACGATCTTTGGGGCGATACCGTCAATATTGCCTCCCGCATGGAATCGAATGGACTTCCCGGAATGATTCAAGTAACCGCCGCCATCTACGAACGTTTAAAAGACGAATTTGAGTTTGAGGAACGAGGAACAATTCCGATCAAAGGTAAAGGCGAAATGATCGTCTACATCCTCACCGGAAAACGCTTTGTCAAGCATATTGTTAATTAGCTTTGCCATAGTACTCATACCTTTCCCGCAGTTGTTCGAGCGTCAGATTTTGCGTCCAAAACTCCACTAGGGCATGACCGAATGCCCTAGCATCACGTTCGGGAGGGCTAAATTTTTCTAACAGCAACGGCCATAAAGATAGCAAGTCAAATTTTAGCTTGTTCCCATCGCCCGTAGCCAACAACGAAAACAGATCGTAGGCCATTTGTAGCTTACCAATCACCACAGGTAACTGTTCCACTGGAATTTGTTCTGCCAGCACATATGCCAGAGTAGGAGAACCGGTTGATAGGGTAGAAATGAACTGGAGAACCGGACTTTTAAGCAGCGAAGTTACACCTTGGGTTGTTGTCATCTGGAAAGTGTAGCGATCGATAATTTTTGCTGCCGCAACGGTGCGTGCTTCCAAGTTCCGCAAAAACCGCGCCAGACGCATTTGTTTGACGGGAGAAATAGATTCGACTAATGCCAAAGATAAAGCATCCGCACCCCAAGCCACCCGATTTGTTTTGCTATCCGCAGTCACGATCGGCAACACGAAATCGCAGTATTCAGCTAATTGCTTTTCCCGATATTGCGTCGCTTCTCGAATCGCAATTTCTTTTGCTCGATCGCCCCATTCCCAATCATAAGGCGGTTGCCACTCCCGGATCGGACGCAGGCGATCGACTTGCGTTACAATTGCGATTGCAGGCAAATTTTCGACTTCTCCTTTCACATCTTTGAGAAAGTCCACATCCATTTGCAAAGCCGGATCGAGTGCAGGCGTAACTAATAGCAACAAATCCGCATTATTGGCATATTCTAACACTTCTTCCCGCAAATCCTCCCGTTTAACTTGTTCGTAGCCGGGAGTATCCCAAAGCGTAAGAATTTCTCCACTTTCAGTTTGCCAGTGATAATTTTGAATGCGATCGGTACTCGGCAAAACATCAACTGCTGCTTTATCGGCTTGGAACAAAGTATTAATCAAGCTGCTTTTTCCCGCGCCAGTTCTACCCACCAGCAGGATATTAATTAATTTTTGTTCTACTTCTTCAACAGGTTCTGCTTTTGCTAAGATATCTCGCAGAGTTTGCGTTTTCGCCTTGGGTAAAGTTGGCGTAGAAACTGCGAATTCTGTCGGTAAATCGATCCCTCCATAAAGTGCGATCGCTTGCTTGCACAAATTCCGCAAAGCAGCTTCCCGCAAAAGCTGACTTAAATTCACTAATAACTGTTGATTTGCTTGATTAGTGTAACCCTGACTCGCTTTTTTCGCCAACGCCGCCGCCGGGTTTAAAATCCATTGCGCCCAATTCCAAGCTTCCCATAACTTACGCGCTCCCGGTTCCAACCTGCGATAAACTTCATAAGCTTGGTATGCCTGTCCAATTGTAACTTGATTGAGGGCGGGAGATAAATTTTGCATCCAGCGATCGAGGTCATCCACAGTTCCCCGAATCAATCCATAAGCTTGGGGAACGTAGATGTTCAGCAAAGGATATTTTACTTCCGGATGATAGATATGCGCGATCGCAATCGTTAAATCCTGACATCGCTGCCAAAAAGTTGGCCAATCTTCCCAAATTGGGCGATCGTTCTGTGCAGTTTTCAATACTTCTTGCAAGACAATTTCTGTCTTATGGATGGTGTCATTCTCGCCTGATAAATTCATGGTGTCGCTTTTAGCAGATTCCAGTTCTTTGCTAACTTCCGCCATCACAGCTTCCATCTGCGTCACCATCGGCTGCGTCCATTTTACCAACAACCACCGCCAACCGACGAACACCAAAGTAAACAGCGCCCAAATCCAACTTATCCGCCACTCCTGAATTTGCAATCCCGCCGCTACCAATAGGAAAGCGATAATAGTTGCGATCGGAGTTGCTAAGATGACCCATTGCCAAAGTTTTAATCGTACCATTGTCTTCTACCTGCTTATTTTCGATCGCCCACATTCTTAAGCTACGCCATACTCCGTGTACTGTCGCTTGTAGGGAGGATGCAACCCCAACACGATATCCTCTTTCGGTACTCCCATCTCTACTAATTCTTTGGCTATCTGGATATCCGTTGTATTGCGTTGAATCCAAATTTTTTCGTTTTTGATATCCAAGTGCATGACGCAATTGTAAATGCGATCGTATCGCTCCCAACCAATATCTAAAATTTGATAATGGTCGCGTTTTGTATCGAAAATTAGTTGAACTTCAACTTCTTCAGCATCAAGTTTATAATTGCCATATTTAATCAGTAGCTTTTGAATATATTCGCGATATGTTTCTATTTTTGCCATTGTACAATTACCTCATTAATTGGATCGTAAACAATCAATTTAACTTGATATTGTTGGACTGAAGCACGAGCCAGGTCGCGGCTGAAAAGCGAACGATACGTTTCTAAAGAGATTGCTAAATAAAGGGTTCGATCGGGTTCGCTGAATTGAAGTGCCAAGCGATAATTGAGAAATTGACCCAAAGCAGCATGGTAATCATATAGTTCTGACTCATTCAAAAAGCTTTTGATTTCTATCGCAATCTTTTCTCCGGCTTTTTCGGCTGCGATGATTCTTTCTGCACCTAAATCAATTGATACTTTGTCTTTGCCAAACTTGACTATCAGGGGATCGTGAGTAACAATCCACTGTTCCTTCTCAAGAGCCTTTTTTACCGCTTTGTGGAAAATATCTCTAGCAGACACAAACTCCAATCCAAACCCTGTAGATATATGATAGCGATCGCATAGGCTAAAATGTAAAAATAACAAAGCTTGAGTTACGATCTGAAATACAAGCGGAAAGAGAACAGCGATCGCTATGCCAGTAACTACAGTCAAGTGGACGATAAACGAGTATCACCGCATGATCGCAGCAGGCATTTTGGACGATCGGCGCGTCGAACTGCTGAAGGGAGAAATTGTAGAAATGCCACCAGAAGGAGAACCGCACGCCTATTTTAGCAGTGAAGCTGGGGAATATTTAATCCGATTGTTGGGCGATAGAGCTACCATTCGTATCGCTAAACCAATTACCCTTCCTAATAACTCCGAACCCGAACCGGATATTGCGATCGTACAACGATTGGGGCGCGAATATCTAGAACATCACCCTTACCCCGAAAATATTTTCTGGCTGATTGAATACTCAGATTCTAGCTTGGACAAAGATTTGGAAATAAAAAGTAAAGTCTATGCGGAAATTGACATCTTTGAATATTGGGTAGTCAACCTCAAGAAAAGACAACTGATAGTATTTCGAGAACCCGAAGATGGAGAATATGCTTCCAAGTCTACACTAGCGAGCGGGACAATTTATCCATTAGCATTCTCAGATGTAGCCATATCGGTAGCTGCGATCGTCAGCATTTAAGGAAGTAAGATCGGGTATCGACATTTTACACGCTTTTTATACCTTTAAAGCGTTCTTTTGCTGTTTGAAATGCTGCTTGCATCACCGATTGAATTTTCTTAGGATCGGGTTTTTTACCGCCCATTAAATCTCCAAAATAAACGCAAGCTCCCTCACCTAATGCTAAAGTGTAAGCAGCTGCCCAAGAAGCAGCGATCGCACTCCCAAAACCCGGTATAAATTTAACTAACTCCCGTCCAATCGCTTGTGCCAAAAAGCCACCTGCGATCGCACTCACAACACCTCCAGCTTGCGATCGCGTCAGCGTTTGTCCGTATAATTTCCCCAGCAGCCCCACCATCGATACCTGCAAAGCTGTCAGTACCGGCATCGTCGCAAAAGGCAAGGGTACAGCCGCCAACGCAGCTGCCATAATCGCAAACGCCAAAATATAACGGCGTCCCACATCTCGATAGAGATTGCCTATTTCGTGACCGGCTTTCTCATCCAATAACTGATAAATCGCACGCGCTTCTGCTTCCGGAAGTAAATCTGCCAAAGCATCTCTGAGCGCTTCTAAACCATACAATACTGGATTGTATCCATCTTCTTCTAGGGTAAAATCAATTAATACCGCCCGATCGTACAATCCGGCAAAAGCTTGCTGCATCGCCGCCAATGCGCGATTAACTTCCTCAAAGTTTGGTGGATACTCAGGATGATCCGCCGTATCGGGAGGATACACCTCATGCAAGCAAGTAACTGCCAGCAAACAAGGAATATCTGGATATTGCTGACGCAACTGCTGGGCAATTTGTCGCAGCGTGTCGATCGCAAAATCGTTAATTTTGACCGTAAAAATCAGAATTTTAGCGCGGCGATGTTCCTGTTGCAGATCTCCTACCAGTTCCCGGACGATCGCCTCAGTATCCTGCTTGACATCTCCCAGTCCCACCGTATCCGTAAAGATCAGCAACGGCAAGTCACTTGACGGATAAGCATAGCGCGAAGTATGTTGCGTGTGGGGACGAAATCCCTGTCCCACAATCTCCGCCGAAACACCCGTCAATCCCCGCACGATCGAACTTTTTCCCGCTTGCGGCTTACCGATTAGCAGCGCTTCCGTCGTTGGCAGTTCCGCTTTCACCGTCTCCAGGATATCTGCCACTTGCGCTTCGCTGACACTAAACCATTTCAGAACCGTCTCTGCCACTCGGTCTACCGGTAGCAACCCCATCATCCCTGCTGTAGCGCTGTGCCAAACATCAGCGATCCGCTTGATTTGGGAATTAATTATCGACTCAGGCGTTCCACCATCAGGCGCTTCACCGAACTGCTGAGAATTTTCTGACTGCTTTTGGATATCGCGTTCCTCAGCCATTCCCATCAAAACCGTGGATAGACGATCCCTCGCTGCAATGCGGATGATAGGACTTGAACCTACACTCCTCTCGGAACCAGAACCTAAATCTGGCGCGTCTGCCAATTCCGCCACATCCGCATAGATTTATATGATAGCAGAGCTGGCGTAGAAATAGATAGGGGAACAATCAAAAGTCGATCGCAAACCAGGGACAACGGGACAACGGGACAGTCATCCCTCTCCAGCTGACTCTGCCTTTCCCCAGCGGCTACTTAGGACAATTGCCAATCAACTATGAATAAGAATGGTGCTTTTAACAGGGTTTCAAAACTGACGTTACTTTTATTATTCCTAATTATAATCTTCACTCCCTTTACCATCATCGACGCCGGACATCGAGGTGTGCTGATGCAATTCGGCCAAGTGCAAGAACAAGTACTGGAAGAAGGAATTCACCCAATTATTCCCATCGTAAATACAGTCAAAAAGTTGAGCGTTAGGGTGCAAAAGCACGAAATATCTGCTGAGGCTTCTTCTAAGGATCTTCAAGATGTTTTCGCTGATGTAGCTATTAACTGGCATATTATTCCCGAACAAGCAAATGCGATTTTTCAAGAAATTGGCGACGAACAGGCTGTTGTCGATCGCATTCTCAATCCCGCAGTTGAAGAAGTGCTAAAAGCAGTCATAGCCAAGTACACTGCTGAAGAAATTATTACCGAGCGGGAAGAAGTTAAAGGAGGAGTAGACAATTTGTTGACCGCACGCTTAACTAACTATCATATCGCAGTTGATGATATTTCCCTCGTGCATATCCACTTTTCCGAACGCTTTAGGGAAGCGGTAGAAGCCAAACAAATTGCCGAACAAGAAGCCAAACGAGCCGTTTTTTTAGCCCAAAAAGCCTCTAGAAAAGCCGAGGCAAAAGTAAATTTAGCTAAAGGAGAAGCACAGGTGCAAACCTTGCTCCGCGAAAGTTTGACTCCTGAAATATTGCTTAAGCAAGCAATAGATAAATGGAATGGCGATCTGCCCGTAATTTTTGGTAATGATAGTGGAAATTTATTAGATTTAAGGGAATTCTTAATACAAACAAAAAAATAATTAGGCTCTCCCGTACTTAGGGTGATAAATTTTTCTAATCAGTTGGTCTTTTAGCTTCAGCAATGGGAAACTCAAAGCTCTGAAGCTAATAACTTAGTTTTTGTATCTGTGACGAAGCTAAAGCCATTGTACCACAGGCTTTGCCAAGCATCTATTAGATTTTATTATCACCTCAAGTACGGAAGAGCCTTTCAACTTCCCGCGTCGTTTACTTAATGAGTATAATTGCTTACAAAAGGGCGGTTAAAAATCTCGGACAAGTCCTGTATGAATGGAGATCGGTCAGAAAAAAGTATATCGATCGCATATTTTCCTCTAGACATTTGCTTAACCTGCAAGTTAAACTACGGTAAGTCGAGCGGAATACTGTATTATACCGAAGTACAGACTGTACAGCTACAGCAAGCTACACAAGGGGTTTTCTGGCCCAGACTCAGGGCCATACTCCAAACAGCAACTGTAGATTATCTGTCGCCCTCTCATCCCATTAAGCAAATAAAAATCATGTTCAGAAAACTAAAAGGTGGATTTCTGCTCGTAATAGGATACTTGCTCTCACCACTATGCTGGTGGAACGACCTAGTTTTTAATCTACCCATTGCTTATTTTGTTGGGTACATCTTTAGTTTGTTTAACTCAGATTTACTCGTACCTTGCTCGATCGCAGCGTACTGGCTGTCTAACGTTACTGGCATTATCATGATGCAAGTAGGCGCTGTGGATGTTCTGCAAGGACAGCCCAAAGAACGTAACCTTAAAAAAGAGCTACTGACTGGTTTAGTTTCCTCAACAGTCTATACAATGGCGATTTTGGCATTGATACAGTTTAAAATTCTCGAAAATCCCGGCCTATTTCCTGTGAAGATTCTATGAAGATCCGCATCCCGGAAATATGTACGGTTAGAATGGTTTCAACCCACCAAAGCTTTTCTTAATAGCCATAGCCTTAGAAGAAGTAAAAGCGCTTGGAGTGGTCATAAGGGGTTTGGTCTGCCATCTACCTACTGTTTCTCTAAATTGCCGCGATCGCTCCGAAAAACAGAAGCTCAATCACAGTAAAAGTTTCTGCAAATTAACACCCTGTAATAGGGCAGCAGTATGAACTATTTATTACTTTCAAGCCTCAGTTTTGTAGTTGGTATCATCGTCGGTTTAACAGGAGTTGGCGGTGCATCTCTGATTACCCCCATGTTGATTTTTATATTCCAAGTTCCACCTTCGATCGCTGTTAGTTCTGATGTAGTCGCTGCCACCTTAATGAAGGTTGTCGGCAGCTACAAGCACTGGCAGCAAAGAACCCTCGATCTGCAAGTTGTCACATGGCTGGCGTTGGGAAGCGTTCCCGGCTCACTGACGGGAGTGGGAATTTTATATTTGATTAAACATAATGAGGCTTTTAATCTGGATGGCATCCTGCTGCGCTTGTTGGGGGTGGCAATGCTATTTGTCGCCCTATCAGCACTTGCACAATTACTGCTGAAAAATTTTATTCCTCAATTGAAGTTACCGGAACCACCCAAATTTGACTTAAAAACTCACTCCGGTCGGATGCTGACCCTGGCTGTGGGAGCAGTTTTAGGCTGTGTAGTTGGCATGACTAGCGTGTCCTCCGGTTCGATGTTTGCGCTTGTGCTGATTTCCTTTTTCCGCCTTGACTCTCGTAAATTAGTAGGCACAGATCTCTTCCAAGCAGCCATTTTGTTAATTTTTACTTCTGTAGGACATCTCTGTCTTGGTACAGTTAATTGGAGTTTAGTATTACCCATCTGGTTAGGCACAGTACCGGGAGTGCTAATAGGTGCTAAACTGTGTAAAATTACCCCTCAGCCAGCACTCCGGTTTGTAATTTATGCAATCTTAGTAATGGTAAGCTGGAAATTAGTTTATCAAGCTTAATTAAACTATCATTCAGGTACAACCAAACTCGTTAAAGTGAGAGGTGCTGTAAAGACAAAATAGATCACTCCTGCACCCAAAATTAACACCGCCATACTGAACAGAATTATCCAGCGGTCTGCCGGTTCGTAAGTATCTTCTTCAATGTCGCGACGAACGGCAAAGTAGTGCTGAGTGGAAAGCAAAACTGTCAGCAAACCGACTACAGAAAACAGCAAACCCAACTTCCAGCCATTACCGGGGTAAGGTAACATCGGTGGGTGAAAAGCGCGAAGACGCACGATGACTACGCCAAAACCCATTAGAGCGATCGCACTCCGCATCCATGCTAGGTAAGTACGTTCGTTCGCCAAGTGATCCCGCACTCGCGACGGGTTCAATCGCCTTTGTTGATTCCGATCTGCCTCTACCTGCGTGGGTTTGAACATTAACTGCATCGGTGACACCTTTTCTTTTTAATTCAAATCTACAAATAAGCAAGTCTGAGAACTCCAACAGCACAGTTGCGTGCCCTATGTTATTTTCTCAGGGTTACAGTCAAATATCGCATATCTTTACAGAGTTATCTTGTATTTTTTCGCGAATTTTGACTGTAACCCTGGTTACAAAAACGCCTTTACATCATCACCAAGAAAGAAAGTTTAACCCTGGCTCTCTTTGCTCTCCACAATCGGTGCATTTGGAACTCGCGTATCTATGAATGCTTGAGATACATTTGGTATAAACCAGTTAACATCACCTGGTTTCAAGACTTTCGTAAAAGGAACGTTGAATTCAAGTACGCCAGTGTCGGAGTTTCTTTTGAGGACTACATTAGTTCCATTAGGTATCTTGACCGCAAGAGCGCCGCTCGATTGTTGCCCATTTTGTCCGGTAACCGTTAAATCTGTTGGTACTCCGTCATTCGGTACGTAAAATCCCTCACAATTCCATTTTTTTTCAGTTGTCTGACCGTCAGCTAAAAAGTAAAGTCCATTGTCATATGGTTCCTTGGATTTTTTAGCTTTGGGCCCATAAACAGCCACCGTCTTACCTGTTTCATTGCTGCACTGACTCCAGTTGATGCCCGATTCTAGAGTGTATTTCCTAAACTCTAACTCATCAATTTTTTGCTGAAGCTGCTCCGGCGTATAATCCTCTATTTGAGTTTGTGTCTCTTTCGCTTTCTTGAGATCGTCTAGAGTTTGAGTCACCTCTATGTATTCCGGATTTTTTGCCAAGGACGACTTGTGTTTGTTGCCCGCCCAGGAAGGTTGTGCGAGCAGTAAATTGGCTGCCAATACCAAGACCAAAACAAGATATTTGAATAGCTTCATCCTTTCTCTCCTTTTCCAATCTTACAGCTATTCAACTTGAAAAGTTGAATTTGATTTTTTATGGGAATATTGTCAACACAGAAGCTTTTACCTAATTTGACTGCGCTTCTTGTGTTTTTTCGAGTTTAATTCACTCATAATAATCCTAACAGCTATGCTTAATTTTATCAACTATCTATTTAATTTTTTTTGGCTTTTTTTTACCATCATTTTTTGTTTGAAAAATCACAATCTTAATCTATAGTTAAATAGATTTTAATATAACAGCAAATTATATATCAATATAAAATTATACTATTTAAACTTGGGTATTAAGTGATAAGTACCGCTTTCAACTAGAATGAAAATACCCAAACCTATCAATATAAAGGGAACTATAGCCTTACCATAGCGGGTTAAAATAGGAGCGATCGCACGATGGCGGGTTAGTAGGTAAGCAATGTAACACCAAACCCCGATCAGCAAAAAGAAGACTGTTAGAATAACTGCCAAACTAGCGGGGTCACTGCTGGCAAACAAAGGTACGTAGATACCGATATTATCTCCACCGTTCGCAAAAGTTACTACCGCCACATTATAAGTCTGGGGAGAAAGAACACTTGCCAGCTTTGAAAGCACAGATACATTGCTTCTTGAAGCGTCAAATTCAGTTGAAACTGCCTGCACTTCTGCATCATTTTCTCGCTTAAATAGATGGATTATACCTATGAAAATAGGAACGAAACCCAGTATGCCAATCCAAGCTTTGGGCAATATCAAACCACCAAAAAAACCAGGTAAACAGGCAAGAATGAGCGCTGTAAAACCCAAGTATTGACCAACAACGATGTGCCGACGACGGAAGGTGGCATTCACCTGGGCGAAAAAAAGAGTCAAAATAACAATGTCATCGATGTTGGTCGCCCCAAAAGAAGTTATTCCTGTGATAATTGCGGTTACAAGCCAATTCATTAGGCTATTATTGTCACCAAATTAATTTTGCGCTTCTGAAGTCGATCGCCCGCTACTTTTGACCAACCCCATCAAACACAGAGAAGCAGCAACTAAAGCCAGCGGACTCAAAGATTGATTTTTCAACACAATGAAAACGCCCAATCCAATCAAAACAAACGGAACGAAATGATTGCCATAACGAGTTAGGATGTCAGCCACCGCAGGTAAAGCCGTTAACTTGTAGGCAGTGTAGCACCAAACTGCCACCAGCAGAAAGAATACGCTCAAAATTACCAGCAGACTTGGTAAGGCGCTATTGGCAAACAACGGCACGTAAATGCCAATATTATCGCCGCCATTGGCAAACGTAACAGCTGCTACACCGTAAGTTTGGGGAGAAAGAAAACTCGCGAAGGGAGAGGGATCTGACTCATCTATTTCTGCCTGAACTTCCTCCTCAGAATCGTTTTCCGGATTGAGAAAGCGGCTGAGTCCTATGCCAATAGGCACCAAGCCAAGCAATCCAATCCAGCGTTCTGGTAGAATTAAACCGCCAAAAAAACCGAGAAGGCTGGCAAGCACAAGTGCGGCAAAGCCTAAATATTGACCTGCAACGATGTGCCGGCAACGAAATGCTGCATTTACTTGGGAGAAAAACAGCAGCAGGATGACGATATCATCGAGGTTTGTGGCTGTAAAGGCCGCTATTCCTGTAGGTATTGCAGTTACTAACTCGCTCATTTCTGGGAATCCTTATGTTTACGATCGCTCATTAGCTATTAGCCATTAGTCAGCGGTCAAATATTCCCGGTAACTAAAAACTAAGACTAACGAATGTTAAAGGAGATCGGTCTCGTCGATTCTGACCTCAATTGCTTCCATCGAGCGCGTCATTCTCCTTACCATTTTGGGAGAACGCCGCTTTTGGATGATAAACCATCCACACCCAGCAAGTAAGTACAGCAAGAACAAAAACGGAAACGCATTGTAGGGAGCTTCTGGAGGTGGGAAAAGTTCGCTACCGGGAATTCCTACCGTACCCACAACCGGAATCAACATAAAACCAACGCCCAAAACCGAAAAGACGATATCCAATGGCCGCAATTTTCTCAGTCGGTACAGGTAAACAGGTGCAGCCACAGAAACCAGAATATATACGAGCAAAAATCCGTAAGTACAAATCGTTCCCGTATAAGCCATACTTTCAAACAGCTTGACCCCAAATAGGCACAAGAAAGCTGGCACCAAAAACGTTATCAGCGCTGACATAGAGACGGCAATGTGGGGCGTTCTGTTTGATGAATGTGCCGCACCAACAGAAGTGTGAAACAGACCGTGACGCGCCATCATAAAAAATACTCTAGCCGCCGGATTGATACTGCCCAGCACGCAAGCAAAGAAAGATAGCAACGCGCTCAGACTGATCAGTTCTCCCAAAAAACCTACTTTAGCTTGCTGAGCCAGAACAGTTAGAGGTTCTTCAGTATCGGCGAGGGATACGGAAAGACCGCTAAAACCCAGCACTTCAATGTAAGCGGTCATAATGAAGAACAAACCGGCCAAAATAGTGCTTTGAATTACAGATTTCGGGATAGTTTTGAGTGGGTCTTTCGCCTCATCGCCCAAGGAAGTGGCGCTTTCAAAACCAGAAAAACCGAACACGACCAGCACAAGTCCCATCGCTACTCCGCCTGGGGTGGCTCCATGTAGAGTAACTTGAGCCATATCCAGGGCGAAACCTTTTTGCGCCCAAACAACAACAGCCAAAAGCAGGATTAAGCCAACAGATACACCTTCTAGCAGCAGCATCATCGTCGCCGATAGACTGATGTCTTTGTAAGCCATATACCAAGCTATGCCAGCGCCGATCGCTAACATCGTAATCGGGGAAGGATGGATTCCTATGTGACCCAGCAAAACTTGGCCAAAGACGGCAAAACCGCACAATGTAGCTATCCCCGTAAACAAATAAGCCAGTACCAAACCCCAACCGCAGAGGACGCCAGCCGTAGGGCCAAGACCTTTAGCAATGTAAGAGTAGAGGGAACCTGGAGAAGCGGAACGGCGGGCAAATTGGTTGATGTTGACGCTGACAAACACCAGCCCGATCATACCGATCAGAAAACTCAGCCAAGTGCCGTTTCCCGAAGCGGCGAAGATCAAAGCTAAATTCGCTGCTGGTGTTGTGGTAGGTGCGATTACAGCAATTGATTGGGCCAAAACTTCCCTGTAGGGCAGACATTCTGGCTTTAAGCCGTGAGCGCTGCGATCGCGATCTAGTTGGATTTCACTGGTCATAAGGCATTTTTTTCCCGTACAGATTTTCTGTTTGGCGACACAAACTCGCAGGGAACACGGTATAATCACCGCTCAGCTCCCAGCCAGGTCAATATTTGACTCCAAAAAGCCTGCTCTTAAGTAATCAAAAAGACAAACAGAGTTTTTCAGAAAAAACCTTGGGTTCTGTATCTCTTTTTAGTGGTCTCGCAACGTTGCGTTTTCATAGCGATCGCTTTATAGCTCGAATTGAACTCGCAGGCATCGCCTCAGTTCAGTTCGGTGCATTAGGCTTATTCTTACCATACGGAAACTTAACGATAGAATCAAATGCTCTTTTTTGTCGATTTAATAAATAAAATTGATTAACAACTCTACAAAAGCTCTAAGGGTAGTTCAAATGGCAGGGATGACGCTCGATCAGTTGCGAATTTTTCTAGCTGTAGCCGAACATCAGCACTTTACCCGTGCTGCGGAAACGCTTTTCATTACCCAGCCGGCAGTGAGTGCGGCGATCCAAAATTTAGAAGAGGAATACGGAGTCAAGCTTTTCCATCGTATCGGTCGCCATATCGAGATCAGCGAAGCTGGCAAATTGCTGCAAGTGGAAGCGCAGAAAATTCTCGACCAAGTTACTTTAACCGAACGCGGCTTGCGAGAATTGAACAATATGCAACGCGGTGAGTTGAAATTGGGATCGAGCCTCACTATTGGCAACTATTGGCTACCAAATAAAATCGGCGAATTTCAGCGCCAATATCCCGGCATTTCTGTGCAATGTTTTCTTGCCAATACAGAAGAAATTTGTACTGGAACGGCTAATGGACAGTTCGATTTAGGTTTGGTAGAAGGCGTAGTTAGTCCATCACTTAAGAAAACTTTAGCTCAAGAAGTTGTCGGAAGCGATCGCCTTTTAATAGTTGTTGGCAAATCTCATTCTTGGTTTGAACTTCCAGAGGTTACTCTCACCGAACTTTCTACAACAGAATGGGTGATGCGAGAACCCGGTTCTGGCACACAGCAAAGGTTTGAGGAAGCATTGCAAAATTGGGGAATCCCTATTACTGAATTAAATATTATTTTAGTTTTGAACAGTGGCGAGATGGTCAAGTCAATAGTAGAAAGCGGTGTCGGCGCAACAGCAATTTCCGAATTGATGGTCAAAAAAGAACTACAGCTTGACACTCTACGTGCAATTCAAGTTATCGATAACACAGATGATTCTAGCCCCATATTGGAAATAGCCCGACCCTTTTTAAAGCTGAAGCATCGCCAGCGCTTTCAAACACGCCTCTCCAAAGCATTTGAAACAATGTTGACTCTATAGCTGTCAGAAACCCGGTTTCTTCAAGAAACCGGGTTTCTAGAGTCTAATCCACTTCATAAATTATCGGGATCGACTCCCAATTCTCGTAACCGCGCCGCTAAGAGTTCAGCGCGTTGGCGTTCCGCTTGCGCCTGCTGTTGGGCAACTTGCGCCTGTTGTTGGGCAACTTCTGCCTGCTGTTGGGCAACTTGCGCCTGCTGTTGGGCAACTTGCGCCTGCTGTTGGGCAACTTGCGCCTGCTGTTGCGCCGCTTCCTCCGGCAACAAAACCAGATTGCCAGAAGTATCGTAAAAGCGCAACCAACTTGCCGTTTCCCTATCTATTGTTCCCGGCCAAATTCCCAACCAAAAGTCCAAACTCTCGCACCACAGCCAACCTTGCTCATTTGGCGCTAATGGCTGATAGCGTTGGGAAGCATCCAAATGCCACCCTTGCAACGAATTCGGGTCGAAAGGATCGAAAATAAAATAATCCGGCGTTCGGAAAACTCGTTCGTAAATATCCTTCTTCGTTCCCCTATCTGCTTGTGCGGTACTAGAAGATAACAGTTCCACAATCACATCGGGATAACGCCCATCTTCTTCCCACACTACCCAGCCTTGTCGTTCTCTTGTACCATCAACATCCAGCACCACAAAAAAATCAGGCCCCCGGAAGTCGCGGTTACGAGCTTGAGCGCTACTAAAATAAATAAACATATTGCCGCCCGTGTAGAAGTCGTTGCGATCGAGCCAAGCTTGCTGCAACGATCGAATCAGGGTATTCATGGCAATACGGTGGCGATTGCTTTTCAAAGGTTCACCATCGTCAAATATTAGATCGGTAGGAGGCATAGGAGGTTCCCACCAGTCTACAACCTCCGCCATTTGGGGATTTTGTTCTTTGGTTGTTTCAACTGACATCGCGATAGCCTCCCACCTCTTGTGGAATTTAAATATCAATTCTCAATTCTTGTGGGGTAGGCGTCCCGCCTGCCCTGAAATGATACTGTTAGCGAATTACCTCAACCGTCGTGAAATCGAGCGGGAGAGCGGGAGAGCGGGGGAGTGGGAGAGATCGATCGGTTATCATTCTATTGGTTCAGCGGTCTAACCCCCCAGTTAATTCGCCAACAGTATCTTAAATCACCAGGGACGGGCGAGACGCCCATCCCACAAGAACTACAACAGCCCCCATCCCACAACAGCACTTAACCTTCCACCTTCACCCCTCGCCAAAAAGCCACATAACCTTCAATATTCTTAGCTTTGTCCTTAGCTTGGGGGTAATACCAAGCAGCATCCTTGTTTTCTTGCCCGTTCACCTCGATCGTATAGTAACTGGCGACGCCTTTCCAGGGACAAGTCGTATGGGTACTGCTTTCCTTAAAATACTGCTTGTCGATCGCATCCGGTGGGAAATAGTGATTTCCTTCCACAACTATAGTGCGATCGCTCTCCGCTAAAGTGGCACCATTCCAAACAGCTTTCGGCATAGGTTTATTTTCTGAGCTACTTTCCAACTAACATTATTATGCGAAGGTGCAGGTACAATAGCCTCTTATCCCCTCCATCATGTCTCAGTTTCGCTCCCTGGAAAAGGCACTCAAACAATATTTTGGCTACGACAGCTTCCGTCCCGGACAGCGGCAGATAGTAGAAGAAGCCTTGCAAAATCGAGATTTGCTCATTGTCATGCCCACAGGCGGCGGCAAATCCCTGTGTTTTCAGCTACCAGCGCTGCTAAAATCCGGTTTAACCGTAGTCGTCTCTCCCCTCATCGCCTTAATGCAAGACCAAGTAGACGCCCTGCGGGATAACGGGATTGGCGCAACCTTCCTCAATAGTACCCTCAACAGTCATCAGGTACGATATTCCGAACAAGCTATCCTCAACAAACGCATCAAATTACTCTACATTGCGCCAGAACGTCTGCTGAGCGAAAGATTTCTGCCATTTTTAGACTTAGTGCAGCATCAAATCGGCATTTCTGGTTTTGCTATCGACGAAGCGCACTGCGTCTCCGAGTGGGGACACGACTTTCGCCCAGAATATCGCCAATTGCGAATACTTCACCAGCGTTATCCAAATGTTCCCATTATGGCGCTCACCGCCACCGCCACCGAGCGCGTCCGCCAAGACATCATCCAACAGCTAGCACTTGTGCAACCGAATGTCCATATTTCTAGCTTCAATCGCACAAATCTTTACTACGAAGTTCGTCCCAAGCAAAAAAGCAGCTACACAGAATTACTACTGTTAATTAGGCAAACAAAAGGTACGGGAATTGTTTATTGTCTTAGCCGTCGTTCTGTTGACGAACTCACTTTTAAGTTACAGAAAGATGGCATCAAAGCTTTACCTTATCATGCGGGATTGAGTGACGACGATCGCACCGAAAATCAAACTCGTTTTATTCGCGATGATGTGCAAGTCATCGTAGCCACAATTGCTTTTGGTATGGGGATTAACAAACCAGATGTCCGCTTTGTCGTTCACTACGACTTACCCCGCAATTTGGAAAGTTACTATCAAGAAGCCGGACGTGCGGGAAGGGATGGCGAACCATCTCGCTGTACAATCTTTTTCAGCTTTGGAGATGTTAAGAAAATTGAATGGGGAATCGAACAAAAAATTGACGAGCAAGAACAAATGATCGCTCGTCAACAACTGCGCCGTATGATAGATTATGTTGAAGGTACAGACTGTCGGCGCACAATTCAGTTAAGTTATTTTGGCGAATATTTCCCCGGTAATTGCAGTAATTGCGATAATTGCTGCCACCAGAAACCAGTAGAAGACTGGACAATTGAAGCGATGAAGTTTCTTTCCTGCGTGGCACGTTGCAAGGAAAAATTTGGCATGAATTATATTATTGATGTCTTGCGCGGTTCTCGCAGCCAAAAAGTTTTGCAAAACAAACATAACGAACTTTCTACTTATGGAATTGGCAAAGATAGAACAGCAGATGAATGGAAAATGCTGGCGCGATCGCTCTTACATCAAGGTTTACTAGATCAAACCACAGATGGTTATGCCGTGCTGAAACTCAACCTCCTCAGTTGGGAAGTCATGCGGCGTCAGCGACCGGTTAATATTGTAGTTGCTGTTAAAAATACGCCCACTCTGGAAGAAAAGAATTTGAAGAAAGCGGGGATGGAAATGTTGTTCGATCGCCTGCGCCAACTCCGCAAAAAAATCGCCGACGAACAATCAGTTCCTCCTTATGTAATCTTCCCTGATTCCACACTAAAATTAATGGCGCAAGTGCAACCGCAAACTTTAGTAGAATTTGAGCAACTTTCCGGTGTCGGTAATCGCAAACGGGATAAGTACGGGGAAACATTTATTGCGGCAATTGTCGCTTACCGAAAAGAGCAAGGTTTATCGGTAGGAAAGGATGTTTTGAAAAGTGCGATCGCAACTTCCTCAAAATCTGCTTCTACTAACTACACGCAGTTAATGAGTTTAGATTTATTTGAGCAAGGACTAACCGTAGAAGAAATTGCCCAAAAACGGAATTTAAAAACCACTACGATCCTGGGTCATTTAGCTGAAGCGATCGAAATGGGTAAAACAGTAGATATAGATAGCCTAGTTTCCCCCGTACATCAAGAAATCATCTTGCAGGCGATTCAAGAAGTTGGCGTTACTGATGCGCTTAAACCAATTTACGAACATCTCGGAGAACAGTTCGATTATGGCGCAATTCGATTAGTACGAGCCAAATGGCGACTGGAAAATGGAGCTTGATTACGAAACATCATTTTGGCGGTGGACTAGGGAAAAATCTTTTTGCTTCGCCGCCTCCAAATCTGCTGGCATAATAAAGGTAACAACTACCTGTATGGCATTTTCTTCTCCTACTTTTAAAAGCAAATTGCTGGGTAATTCCGATGCAAATGCAGCAATCAGTTTTGTTAAAGCATTTTTTGTTTCTTGAATAGCTTTTTCTGTTTGTATGTTATCAATAGTAACGTATGGTTCTACTTCTGGCAATAAATCTTGCCTCAACTCAATGTTTGGTTCTATGCCTTGATATGAATTGGGGTCATTAATTTCAGGGCAATAATGTTTGTAATCTTGAGCAAACTGTTCAGGTGTTACTTCGTGGAAATACTTGCGAAGAAAATTGACAATTTCTTTGGGATCTAGCATTATATAATTACTCCTGTTTCTCTTCTACCAAATAAGACTCCTGAATCAGATAGGTATCTAAAATTGATATCTGAATATGAGCGCGGTTAAAAATGGCAGAATTAGTAAAAATATTTTTGCCCTCTATAAACACGGCTCGAATAGCATGAACCTTTATACCCCTACTTTCGGAAAGTAACCTTATAATAGACATCTCCAAAAATTCTTGTGGGGTAGGCATCCTGCCTGCCTTTGAGATTATTTTCTGGAGATGTCTAATGATGGAATTAAAAAATCGCATCATACCGAACACGACAAGACAAGACAGACAGAATCAATTCTGTCCCCCAGATGTGACGATCGAGCAATAGTAAAGATAACTTGGAAATCAAAGATAAATTTGCATCCATAATGTGAGACTATGTTGAAAGACAGACCAGCCTCCCCCAATGACTTGAAAATGAAAGAGCGAGAGCGTGCTAACTTAGAACGTTTGGCAGATTACTCCTCAGCGCAGTCCTTGCCGGAAATCTGGCCATTGGCAGCACAAAGATTTGAGAATATCATCGCCCTGCATGACCCCCACGCCAAACCAGAGGTAGTACTCACATACCCACAGCTATATCGGAAAATTCAGCAATTCGCCGCTGGATTGCAGGCGTTGGGAGTGCAACCAGACGCAGAACCGCCCAGTGGTGCGGGCGTCTCCAGTGGTGCGGGCGTCCCCGCCCGCATCGCCCTCATCGCCGATAACAGTCCCCGCTGGATGATTGCAGATCAGGGCATTATGATGGCAGGGGCAGCTAACGTAGTTCGCAGCGCCCAAGCAGAAAAGGAAGAACTGCTGTATATTTTAGAGAATAGCGGTAGTACAGCTCTGGTGGTAGAAGACCGCAAGACGCTGAAAAAATTGCGCGATCGCCTCGACGACCTCCCCATCCAGTTCGCAGTCTTGCTATCCGACGAAGAACCCGAAACTTCTTCCAATCTCAAAATTCTTAACTTCTCTCAATTAATGGCAGTTGGCGCTGACCAACAGCTAAAACCGACTAACCAAAACCGGGATACCCTAGCCACTCTCCTCTACACATCCGGAACTACCGGCAAGCCTAAAGGCGTCATGCTATCCCACGGCAACTTGCTCCACCAAGTTACCACCTTGGGTTCCGTAATTCAACCGCAACCGGGCGATATAGTTCTCAGTATCCTCCCGACTTGGCACGCCTACGAACGCGCTGCCGAATATTTCATCATCTCCCAAGGCGTCACGCAAATTTATACAAATCTGCGTCACGTCAAATCAGACCTCAAACAATTCAAACCGCACTACATGGTGGGAGTACCGCGTCTTTGGGAATCAATTTATGAAGGCGTGCAAAAGCAGTTCCGCGAACAACCCGCCAACAAACAGCGATTGATAAATACCCTATTAGGTATCAGCCAAAAATACATCGAAGCGCGGCGAATTGTGCGAGGATTAAAATTACAACCTTTCCCTCCTTCACCAGCAGAAAAACTCCTCGCCGCAGCACAAACAATCGCCCTCACTCCCATCCAAGCAATAGCCGATCGCCTAGTTTATCAGCAAGTGCGTCAAGCTACCGGCGGCAGATTGAAATACGTCCTCAGCGGTGGCGGTTCCCTAGCAACGCACTTGGACAACTTTTTTGAAATAGTAGGAGTAGAAGTACTCGTCGGTTACGGTTTAACCGAAACATCCCCCGTTACCCATGCCCGTCGCCCTTGGCACAATCTACGCGGTTCGGCGGGACAACCCATCCCCCTGACAGAATGCAAAATAGTCGATCCCGAAACCCGTCAAACCCTACCTGTGGGTCAGCGCGGCTTAGTGCTGGTACGCGGGCCGCAGGTGATGGGGGGATATTACCACAATCCCACCGCCACAGCCAAGGCGATCGACCCCGAAGGATGGTTCGATACCGGTGATTTAGGTTGGATAACCGCAGGAAACGATTTGGTACTGACCGGACGAGCAAAAGATACGATTGTATTGACGAATGGGGAAAATATCGAACCCCAGCCGATCGAAGACGCCTGCTTGCGTAGTCCCTACATCGACCAGATTATGCTAGTAGGGCAGGACAAGCGATCGCTAGGTGCCTTAATCGTCCCCAACACAGAAGCCCTCCAGAAATGGGCTTCATCGCAAAATCTCAGATTGCATCTCCCGGAGGAAACCGTATCCCTTGAGGCGTCATCAAACCAAGAAATCGACCTCGATAGTAAAATTGTCCAAGACTTATTCCGGCAAGAACTAAACCGCGAAGTCCAAAATCGACCTGGCTATCGTCCTGATGACCGCATAGGCCCATTTAGGCTAATTCTGGAGCCATTTTCGATCGAAAATGGCATGATGACTCAAACCTTGAAAATTCGGCGACCCGTCGTGATGGAACGCTATAGCGATTCGATCGACGCGATGTACTAAAATGAGCGCAGAGTGCAAAAGTGCTGAGTGAAAAAATTACTCAGCACTTTTGCACTCAACACTCAGAACTAAAAAAAGCCCGCTCCTGTACGAGATTCAAAGTTAAATGGTTATGGATGTCTCTACGAACCACCTTCTGCTGAAACGCCCCGTTACCGTCAAAGCGATCGTCACAACTCGCTGGAAAGAAGAGGCGCAGCAGCAACTTCAGTCGCAACTCAATCAAATTGACCAGCAATTGCAACAGTTAGAAACCCAAGCACAGCGGGCAATCACAGAAATTCAAAAACAAAGTCTGCAACCACCTGGCCCGCAAGTAATGCAGCAAATTGAAAACATTCAAATGCAGGTCAACCAGAGAAAAAGCGAACTGCTAGAGCAAAAAAATCAAAGCCTCCAACAACTCCAACAAGTGCAACTTCTCGAACTCAATCAAGAAGTCAATCAAGGCCAAATAGAAAGCATTTTCCGCATTGAACCAGGAGACAACTTAGTTGAGAAAATGCAAGTAGAAATTCTGCTGCGCGATGGTGTAGTCGAAGAAATTCGCGGCGATATTTAGAGCAGTCATTATCATCGAGAGATTTCAGATTTCAGATTGCGAATTTAAAATTGACAATCCAAAATAAATTTCCCATCTGCAATCTGAAATTTAAAATTTTCCACTGACTAAATCTGTTATTCTAGTAAATTGTCGATTCGGTACATCACCCCATGATCCACGAAGTTTTCATGCCCGCTCTCAGTTCTACAATGACCGAAGGCAAAATAGTTTCCTGGGTTAAATCTCCAGGCGACAAAGTTGAAAAAGGCGAAACCGTGGTGGTGGTCGAGTCCGACAAGGCAGATATGGATGTAGAGTCCTTCTACGAAGGCTTTTTGGCGACGATCGTCGTACCGGCGGGCGAAGCAGCTCCCGTTGGTGCCACCATTGCTTTAGTAGCAGAAACCGAAGCAGAAATCGAAACTGCCAAGCAACAGGCAACAGGCAACAACGCCCCACCCGCACAAACCGCCCCAGCCGCAGCCGCCCCAGCACAAGCAGCCCAGCCAGTTGCAGCCGCCCCAGCTTCTCCCAACGGCAGCAGTAACGGCAACGGACGTTTAATTGCTTCTCCCCGCGCCAAAAAGTTGGCTAAGGAATTGAAAGTAGAATTGAGTAGCTTGCGAGGCAGTGGCCCGCACGGACGCATTGTCGCAGAAGACGTGGAAGCCGCAGTAGGTAGGGCAAAACCAGCCGTCGCCGCACCCGCCATAACGCCTGTTGCGCCACCGCCCGCACCCGTCCCCATCGCACCAGCAGCAAAACCAGCACCCGCACCTGCCCCCGTCGCGGTAGCCCCCGGTAAAGTAGTGCCTTTAACTACACTGCAAAATGCTGTCGTCCGGAACATGGTGGCTAGCTTGCAAGTGCCTACGTACCATGTCGGTTATACCATCACTACAGATAATCTCGATAAACTTTACAAGCAAATTAAGTCTAAAGGCGTCACGATGACGGCGCTGCTAGCCAAAGCAGTAGCAGTAGCTTTACAAAAACATCCTTTGCTGAATGCCAGCTATACAGACCAAGGCATTCAATATCCTTCTGCGATTAATGTGGCGGTAGCGGTGGCAATGGATGATGGCGGACTGATCACGCCAGTATTGCAAAACGCCGATAAACTCGATATCTACTCTCTCTCTCGCACTTGGAAAGATTTGGTAGAGCGTTCCAGAACCAAGCAGCTGCAACCGCACGAGTATAATTCTGGCACATTTACTTTGTCGAATTTGGGAATGTTTGGCGTAGACCGATTTGACGCGATTCTCCCGCCGGGACAAGGTTCCATCCTCGCAATTGGCGCGTCCCGTCCCCAAGTTGTCGCCACTGAAGATGGGTTGATGGGAGTGAAGCGGCAAATGCAGGTTAATATTACTTGCGATCACCGCATTATTTACGGTGCCCATGCGGCGGCTTTCTTGCAAGATTTGGCGAAGTTAATTGAAACAGACCCGCAATCTTTGACTCTCTAATTCCCCCGCCCCCTTAAAAAGGGGGTTTTTGTTAGAGCGCGATCGCACTTCCTGCTAAATTTGTTGTATAATTATCAACCATTACCTTGCTAGGAAGAGCATCGCTGCGTTTAGCCCAGATTTCTTGCCAAAATTGCACTAAGGAATCCTCGTATTGCTTGCAGTGCTTTCTGCGATCGATTCGGATGGCGTTCCACAATTTTTCCCAATCTTCCCAGCTAGAGCATTTTTGAATGTAAGGCCATTTTTCCACTTCCTGTACTAATGACTCAGCAATTCCCAGGAATTTGGCGATTTTGCGCTTGGTGATGCGGAATTTCTGGGCAGGTCTAACCCTCTTAAATAAGGTTGTCATAGTTTAGACAATCTTCGCACATATATAACTATATCTACTATCCACTATTTCGGATAAATAGTCAATATCCACTATTCCGGACAATGAGGGGTAAAGTAGCTGCTGCGCTAGAATGCTTTTACTCTCACACGATTTCACAGGTTTGTGTCTGGTTGTTATGTCGCGCCAAAGCAAGAAAAGCGAACCGATAGCCCGATTTGACAAGGTGGGAATGGTAAAAGTTGGGCTAATTTTGAAAAATGCCCGCGAACAAAAAGGCTTAACGCTGGATGAGTTAGCAGACCTCACCGGTGTTGGCAAAACCAGACTCAACGATGTAGAGTTGGCAAACGGCAATAAACTAATGGTCGATACCTTGGAAGCGTATCGTCGAGTTGTTCGTCCCTTTAACCCAGAGACAGGCAAAGATTATCAGTGCTGGGAACTGCTAGAAATAGCTATGATTCTGGAAGATCCACGGGAACTGGAGCAGAAAGAAAACTAGGACAAAGTTTGAAATATTACAGAATGCGATCGCTATTGTCTGATTGTCTTTGTGAAAGTCCGATCGCACCCTCCCCATCCCCAACAATTTACCGAAATTGCCAGCAATTCTCCTGAAGCTAACCATATCGGTTGAATAAACAAAGGTAGTTGTTACAATCGGGGGTTTTCATGACAACGGTACAAAAAACCTGCGCTGTTGATTGCAGTAAAGCGCAATGTCCATTTGTCAACGATCCGAACAACCCCCGCAGATATGTCTGCCTCAAATGCGGATTAGAACGCTCCCTCGATCCTAAGCCTCAGCCGAAACAAGAAGATGGTACCTCTCTTCTAGCGATCGTAGCCAGCGCTGCTTTGATATTATTTCTGTTATTTTGACACTTTGAGACGATCGCTTTCTCCTCCCACTTGCGGTAAAGTGGCAAATACAAGCCCTAGTAATCCGTCAAGCTAGTTTTGAGGGGTTCCACAAACCCGGTTTTTTAGAAAAACCGGGTTTCTAGCCGACGACAACTAATAGCTTCAGCCGTGAGGAGAAAAACTTGTGAAAGCAGTCTTGATGACAGCCGCCGGAGATCCCGAAGTACTACAAGTGCGGCAAATCGAAAACCCTGCCGTTCCTGTAGGAGACACAGAACTTTTGGTAAGATTGCGGGCAGCAGGTGTCAACCCGATCGATACTAAACTGCGGAAGCGAGGCACCTTCTATCCAGATAAAATGCCAGCAATCTTGGGATGCGATGGTGCTGGCGTCATCGAAGCAGTCGGTGCTGGTGTCACCCGCTTCGGTGTCGGCGATGAGGTATATTTCTGCTATGGTGGACTGGGCGATCGCTACGGTAACTATGCTGAATATATAGTTGTAGAAGAGCGGTATGTCGCCCGCAAACCCACTTCCCTCTCCTTCGCCGAAGCAGCAGCAGCTCCCCTCGTCCTCATTACCGCTTGGGAATCATTGTACGATCGCGGACGCCTGGAAGCTGGACGAAAAGTTCTCATCCACGCCGGTGCTGGTGGCGTCGGTCACGTTGCGATACAATTGGCAAAGCTGCAAGGTGCCGAAGTTTGTACTACAGTAGGTTCGCAAGACAAAGCCGAATTCGTTCGCCAACTGGGTGCAGATCAAATAATTTTCTATAAAGAAACCGATTTTGTCCAAGCCGCATTAGATTGGACAAATGGAGAAGGAGTAGACCTCGCCTTCGATACCGTAGGCGGCAAAACCTTTTACAAAACCGTTCCAGCCGTGCAGGTTTACGGCGATTTAATCACCATTTTAGAACCAGATCCCGCCTTGGGAAATTTGAAGACAGCCAGAAACCGAAATCTGAGAATTAGCTTAGAACTGATGTTGACACCAATGTTACAAGGATTGGTGTCAGCACAGATACACCAAGGCAAAATTTTAGAAGAATGTGCGCGTCTGATAGACCAAGGTAAACTCAAAATTCACCTCAGCAACACTTTTCCCCTCGAACAAGCTGCCGAAGCGCATCGCTTGCTGGAAACTGGCTCGACGACTGGGAAAATTTCTTTAATTATAAATTAGGAGCGGGTGGGCAATGGCCACCCTACTCGGTTACGAAATTTTTGCTTCCAAAGATTTGAGAAACTCAGTGTTTACCCCCGACTCGCGAGTGAGGGCAATTTTACCGGTGCGAGCAATTTCCCGAAGACCGAATTTTTGGAGTACTTGTACGATCGCTACCATCTTACCCGGATCGCCAACTACTTCCAGAGTCAGCGACTCCTCCGCAACATCCACCACCCGCGCCCTAAAAATCTGAGCCAATTCGATAATTTCCGAACGAGTACTGCTGTTACCATTAACTTTGAGCAGCATCAACTCTCGCTCTACGCAGGGAATCTCAGTAATATCCTGTACCTTAAGGACATTAATCAACTTATAAAGTTGTTTGGTAAGCTGCTCGATAATTCTGTCATCGCCAGGGACGACCATTGTAATCCGCGAAATTCCCATCTGTTCTGCTGGGCCAACTGCCAAACTTTCGATATTAAAGCCTCGACGGGCAAATAGACCAGCAATGCGGCTTAGGACACCGGCTTCATCTTCAACCAAAACGGAAAGGGTGTGTTTCATGATCGTGAAAAAATGCTGAGGCGCGATCGCATACTGCTGAAGATACAAAATTACCCTATGCCACAAAGAAGCTGCACGGGTTTAGTTTAATCATATTACCGCAACTGCTTGTGGTGGCAACACTGCTGCGGTTTTTGTCAGACCACCGTGACAAAGCCAGATCCTGGCTTTATCTGTCTAAAGACGTAGGAATGGGAGAATATAAAATCTTTTTGACGATAGATGCAGTAAATCATCGAAAAATGTTTAATTATTATTTGTGTTCATATTTAATGGAGGAAAAACGCCAATGGGTTGGTTACAACGCCTATTCGGAATGGAAAAGCCCGCTGATGCTCAGACGAATCCCGCACCGGCAGGATCGGCTCCTGATGGAGGGGAAATTCCCCCAGAGCGAGTGGGATTGAATGGCGAGTACGACCAAAGCGGTTTAGCCAAACGAGTTGCTCTAGCTTTTGACCAAGACCAGGAACTGACTGATTACGATCGTCTTTGGGTAGCTCAAACTGGCGGTACTGTGGTTTTGAAAGGAGAAGTTCCTTCTCAGGACGTTCTCAATAAGATGGTGTCGGTAGCCCGTAGCGTGAGCGGTGCAACATCTGTCAGTACCGATCAGGTCAAAGTTGGTTAGCGATCCAAACAGCGAAAGTAAAAAGGCAAAAGAAAGCTCTCTTGTTAGCTTAGTTCTTTTTACTTTTTACTTTACACTTTCGACGGCTCCCGTGTCGTATCCAGCTTCCTTGTGTTTGTACAGTGGGCATCTACCCACTCTAAAATTATTTGATTTACCCGCTCTGGGCACTCATCGTGAGGACAGTGACCGGCGTTGTCTAACTCGATAACTTCCAAATTGGGGTTGTACTGTTTGAACTGACGGGCTAAACCGCGAGGTATCATCTTGTCTTGACTGCCCCAGATGAGGAGCAAGGGAATGTTTAAGTTGGGAAGCAAAGACTTGACACTGGGGCCAAATTGTGAACTTGTCATCGCTTTGAGGATAGCACAGAAGGCTTGGGCAGAACCTCTGTCTTGGGCAGGCCCAACCAGGATATCTACCAATTCATCGGTAATCGCTTCGGGGTTAGCGTAGGCGATGGCCGCCCAGCCGCGAACTCGCTGGGGCACTCGCACCCAATAAAAAAAAGTTTGAAGTACGGGCGGGGAAGCGACAATGTTTTTAATGGTAGCAACGAGCGATCGCAACGGTCGAGGAATCATTTCCTCTTCCACCGATGGATCGGGCAAACTCATCATCACAACGCCCCGCACCATCTCCGGATGAGCTGCGGCGGCGGCGATACAGACCAAAGAACCGATCGAATTACCAACCAAAACCACCGGCTGCCGAATAAAAGTCCGCCAAAAGTCGTAGACTTGCTCTACCCAAAGCGTGACGTTATATTTCGCTGATGCTTTCTCCGAAGCCCCAAAGCCGAGCATATCCAATGCGTAAACCGGGTGCGACTGACTGAATACTGTCATATTGTGTCGCCAGTGGCCAATGGAAGTCCCAAATCCATGCAGCAGGATAAAGGTCGTAGCATCCCCAGTAGACTGAGAAGGCCGCATATAAGTGTATCGAGTTTGCCAGCCTCGCCAAACCCAATCTCGTTGACTGCCAACCCGTTGCTGCCAGTGCAGGGAAGTGGTCACGCTAACCTCTGCTTCAAAAGTATTACAAAATGTTGCTCAGATTTCAATTTTAGCTTTGGCGATCGATCGAATGTCATTTCGAGGGGGATAATACTTGGTGGGGCGTGAGATTGACATTTTTCGCTTTGGTCATTGTTTAGTTAACCGGAATTAACTATCTGTTCACTTGAGCATTTTTTCTTCAGCTTTTTTTAAGATTGGTAGAATTCTATACAGTACTGATTGGCTGAGCTAGTTTCCTGTTTCTTTATTAAGTTTTAATGGTAATTCCTTCCAAAGGAAGTTGCGGCTCTGGTAGGCCAGTTCTTAAGACATTATGTAAAAAAATAGGCCGAAACTCAACCAGAGTGAGTAGAATGGCAAGTACAAGCAGATAAAGCTTTATGGTGGTTTCCCGCTTCCGAGACGGCAATGCCGCTCAGCTACTGCGTAGCCCCATCAAGGATCTAGATAATACTGCAAACCGCAGCACGATCCAAACTGTCACTCAACTGCTCACAAACCTTACCAATGCCTGTGATCGAAAAAAGACGCCCAAGTAATTTACCTACAATCAACGAACGCATTCGATTTCCAAAAATTCGAGTTATTGATACCGATGGGTCGCAGCTGGGGATTATGTCCCCACAAGAAGCGTTGCCCTTAGCGATCGAAAAAGAACTCGATCTTGTCTTAGTCAGCGATAAGGCTGACCCGCCTGTTTGCCGGATCATGGACTACGGCAAGTTTAAGTTCGAGCAGGAAAAAAAGGCGCGGGAAGCCCGGAAAAAGCAGCACACGGCTGACGTTAAGGAAGTCAAGATGCGCTACAAGATTGAGGAACACGATTATAACGTGCGGCTTGCTCACGCAAAGCGGTTTATTCAGGAAGGAGATAAGGTAAAAGCGACCGTCATGTTTCGTGGGCGGGAAATTCAACACAGCGACTTGGCAGAAGAGCTGCTCAATCGGATGGCCAACGATTTGCAGGAGATTGCCGAAGTGCAGCAAGCACCCAAAAAAGAAGGGCGCAATATGATGATGCTGCTGGCTCCCAAAAAATAGCCGGCTTTTTGGAGAACGCACCATAACTGCCCTGCTTGAAGGCGACAGGCGATCGCACTTGGGATTACTTGTCATTATGCGACTATGTAAATATCGATCGCAGCCAAAGGACAGGGAAAGCACTTTAGGAAAGCTCCTAGAGTGCCTAATTCCTCATTAAACATAGCTCCTGCTAGTATTTTTGCAAGTTCTGAGGTAAGCTTTCAGAGCTATGTTTTTGCTTGGAGTGCGATCGCAGGAAAAACTAAATTCAGATACAATAGTTAAGATTTCATATTAATTCAAAAATTTTGCATCCTCCTAAAAACCTCTGTGTACAGCGCAAATTTTGGTGGAAGCCGAAACATTTTTAGTTCAAAATAAAATCTCCCAATTCTTTCTGTATTCTTGCTTTAGCTTTACGCTAAATATACCAAGGCATCAGTTAAACAAACAGATTATCTGCTACTGCTGGAAAAGATCGCTATTTGTCACGACAACTAACCACTTGACAAATAGCCCAGCAAACCCTCTGCTTTCGCTCGCCCGTGCGGTTTCCCTGTTATTTTTATGACGCTGAACAATACATCGCCTTCGTGGGGTTTTTCACGATTATTGCTGCAATGGCTCAACCTGCGTGCAGAAGAAAGCGAACGCACGCTACTGATGTTCGCTGTATATACAACTACTTCCATAGGATTGGTATGGTTGGAAGCCAGCACAGTAGCTTTGTTCCTCGATCAGTTGGGAGCAGAGTGGTTGCCCTGGATTTATATTGCCAGCGCTGGACTGGGCGGAGCATTGGGTTTATTATCCACCTGGATGCAAAGAATTTTGCCGTTGCGACAATTTATCGTGACGATCGCGGTGCTGCTAGCCGTCCCTCTGCTATTATTTCGCGTGGGCTTACAGTTTCCCGATTTGGGTTGGCTGACAGTATTTTTACTCCCCTTATGGGTAGATGGAGCCTACGCTCTCAATCACCTCAACACCTCGCTGACCGCAAACCAGCTATTCAACATCCGGGAAATTAAGCGCACCTTTCCCCTGATCAGTAGCGGCAGTTTAGTAGCAGACGTACTGAGCGGTTTTTCCCTACCCCTGCTGCTTTCCGTTGTAGGACTGCACAATATCATCTTGGTAGCGGCGGTAATGCTGGTTATGGGTGCGGGAATTCTCTACTATCTCAGCAATCGCTACGAGCAGTCATTTCCCGATTCTCACCCAAGCAACTTAAGGGATTACCACGATGGATCTTCCACTCGCAAACTGGCGGGGCCGTTACGACAATACGAGATATTACTCTATGCCTTTTTTGTAATCGCCCAGGTATTGCTGCTGCTAATCGACTTTCAGTATCTCTCCCAGTTGGAACTGCACTTAGATGGTAAAGATATTGCCAGTTTCTTAGGTTTGTTCAGTGGTATTGTCGGCATCTGCGAGCTGATCACGCAATGGTTTATCTCCAGTAGGGTGATCGAACGGATGGGGGTGTTCGTAACCGCCATGCTGCCACCCGCAGTGATGGCTATCCTGGGCTTGATTCCTCTGACAATATTGATATTGGCTGTGCTGCGCGTATTTTCCCTCAAGGGATTAGAATTATTCATCGGTTTAATCGTCTTGAAGTTTGTCGATGAACTGCTGCGCTACACCTTCGTTGCCAGCACCGGTTCGGTGCTATTCCAACCCATCCCGGAGAACCTGCGCGGCAGTGTGGAGACGAAAGCCCGTGGCATTGCGGAACCTGTGGCAACGGGTTTTACGGGAGGTGCGATCTTAGGGATTCTCTGGTTAATCCATTGGGCATTCCCTACTCTTGGGGAGAAAGTACAGAAAGAGTGGCTGGGTTGGATTGTGGTCGTCGGAATAGTCATCTTTGCCTTAGCGTGGCTGATGTCGGTTTGGCTGTTGCGATCGCGCTATGTAGACTTGTTAGTATTGAGCGCCCAACGCGGACAGCTCGGTAGCGCCGATGTCGATTTGCGCGTCTTGAAGCGAGCCGTCGTAGAAGTGCTGGAGCGTCCCGCAGAGGAGGCAGAAAAGCGCTCTTGCATCGAACTTCTCAGTCAAATCTACTCCCAAGACGTTGGCGAAATACTAGCTCCTCTGCTGCCTCAGTTTCCACCCGCTTTGCAACGTCAAAGCTTGGAAGTGATGCTCAACAATCCCAATCCAGCTTATTTGAGCAATATTCGCGCTCTCATAGAAACCTCAGATCCCGAACCGGATGTCTTAGCCGTTGCTTTGCGCTATGTTTGGCTAACCGAACCAGAACCGGATCTGCGTCAGTTAAGGCCCTATCTGCGTCCGGAGATCGATCCGATGGTGCGAGGTACTGCTGCTTCCCTACTTTTGCGCTTGGGAAGCGCCACGCAAAAAGCAGAGGCAACATCTGTCTTGCGGCGGATGCTAACCCATCAAGAAGAACAAGAACGGGTAATGGGTTGTCGGGCGCTAGGTGAAGCGGTGTATTTGCAAACACTCAGGCTGCAAATTCCCAACTTGTTGCGAGATAAGTCGTTGCGGGTACGCTGTGCTTTGCTGGAAGCGATCGCCGCTACTCGTTTGGAAGAGTACTATCCTTCCCTCCTACGCGGTTTGGAATATAAGTCTACTCGCGAGGCGGCCCTGCACGCAATAGTCCGACTGGAAAACGATGCTATTCCCATGCTCCTGTCCCTTGCAACAAATATTCACAAACCTGATTTGGTGCGACGCTATGCCTGGGATGCGATCGGTCGTATTAGCACTCGCGAAGCCCTGAACGTATTAGTGTCTAACTTGATGACTGCCTGGGGAAACACCAGACGTCAAATTATCCAAATTGTGCTGAAGTTGCCCAATGAAATTGGTATTGAAAGCGTACTGGATCGGTTGGGGCGCAGCGGCGTCGAAATGTTAATCGATCAGGAACTAATGTTTATGGCGCAGATGTACGCCGCTAGGATAGATCTGAGCCGAGAATTAAAAAGCAACGAAGCCGATTTGCTGCAAAGGGCCCTCAAAGATGCACTGGCAGATTCGGTGGAGCGGTGTTTTTTACTGATGAAATTTTTGTATCCGCTTGGGGCTATTCAAGCAGCAGCTTTTAATTTGCGATCGGGTTCTCCATCTGAGATGGCAAGGGGGTTAGAAATATTAGACCAAACTATTGATATTCCTACTAAACGTGTGTTGCTCACCGTTCTCGATCGCAACTCGGATTGGGAAAAATTGCAAAGTTTAGCAGCGCTAGTTGTCTATCAGCCTTTGGACGAGAGAGATCGCGTGCGTAGGTTGCTATCTTTAAGGCACTTTCTATCAGATTGGTCTCTAGCTTGTTGTTTTCATTTAGCGAGATCGGCTCGTTGGAATTTGACGGCTGAAGCTACTATAGCTTGTCTGCGTCATCCTACGGGTTTTGTGAGAGAAGCGGTGATAGCTTACCTCAGAGTTGCCTCCCAACGTGCGCTAGCAGAACTCCTACCGAAACTCAAACAAGATCCCGATCGCCTAGTAGCCGCTCAAGTGCAGGAAATGATGGCAGAGTTAGGTATAGAGCAGGGTGAGAATCCAGCGTAAGTTGAAGTATACTTCGTCAAGAGGCGAGGTATTTCTAAGTTACAGTTGGGTTTAAGGATACAAATTCCCCAGTAAATGCCTGTCAAAATACTTACCCAATCTTGGCAATCGAATTGATTTGTTTTTATTCAGGAAATGGCTAATGAAATTCTACTGAACCTTTATTTTCTCTGCTTTGATAATGAAGCATAAGATATGCAAAACGCCTCGTTCGCTAAAAACCAGTACAATGTTGCTTGCGAACCTACTGATGTTAGGTTGAGCGGGCTCCGGGATGTTGACGCATAGCCGGGGTATTATTATTATCAGATAAAAGTATAGATAGATGCTTACCAGTGTCGATCGGCTATTGTTTGTCAGGGGCGTGCCCATCTTTCAGGAACTGCGGGATGATTTTCTCGTCCGACTTGCTTCGGTGATGGATGAGCTATCATTTCCGACCAAGCACACCATTTTTACCCAAGGGCAGGAGGGGCGATCTCTCTACATAGTCGTACTCGGCCAAGTCCGCGTGCATATCGGAAACAACGATCTCGCCCAGTTGGGGCCAGGTGCCTGCTTTGGTGAAATGTCTTTGTTTGACGCCGAACCTCGTTCCGCCTCAGTCTCGACTGTAACAGCCTGTGAGTGTCTAGTGCTGACACAGCAGCAACTCTACGACGCTATTGAGGAAACGCCCGGAATTGCGGTTAACATCATCCGCCTGCTTTCCCGCCGCACACGCGATTTGAACCAAAAGTTAAATGCCCAAGCAGCTGAGCGTCAGACACAGGACACTGCTGGAGGGAAGAAATTGGTGGGATAGGACTAAATGGGGTTTCGCTTTACAGGGAAGTCCCCATGTCTCAAACCTTTGCTATGCCTCGAACTCCAGTTTTTTGCCGAGAAATCTGTGCCTGTCTAAATCGTTGAAATCATACTGCGATCGCAGTATGATTTCAACAGATAAACGATCGCCTAAAATCCCCTCTAAATCAAGCTTTCATGGATTGAACTCATCTAAAGAGCAACTGAAAAATCGCAGTCAAGAGTCCCTAAAATTAGGGTATTACAGCACAAATAGGAGAGCGCCATTATATCGATATGCCTTGATATTTCTAAAATTCTTCTGTTGAGTAGAAATGGTAACTGTAAGAAGCAATTTACAATTGCCGATATTTGAGCTATGATGTATTAAATTTAACATTAACAAATTGTTCCCAAAAAGTTCACTATTCATTGACGCTTGTTGATGTAGCTTTTCTTAAGCATACGCAGGAACGTTTTCGGCTGTATTTATGTATAAATACGGTAGTTGAAGTGAACGGTCGATTACTGTAAAACAGCTACTTACACGCAGAAAATAATAAATCATTTTATTTAAAGATTGTGTGAAGGTAGACCTGAGCCATCGGAATAAGAACCTCTGAGAGTTGTAGAAACTGGAAAATGTTAAAAAGTAGATTAAAAGAGCAACCAGTGGCTAAGCTAAACCCAGATATACTCATAAAACATGGGGGCAGGGACTCTCACCTATCTCGTCAAATCTACAATTTTATGTTTTTCCATCCGTGAAAGTTCTCTTATCTGGTTGTCGTCACCCCTCAAATTTTCCCACCCAGCTCCCTACGCCAATGGATGCTTCCATTCTTGTAGTTGGAAGTGATGAATTTAAAACAACACTTCTAGAACGGCTGCGATATTTAGCAGCTTGCACAGTAGAGTTTGCGTCCAGCCCTATGGAAGCGTTGCCTACGATCCAAGCACAACAGCCTGATGTAGTGATTCTACAGGCAAGCCAAGTTGGCAGCCTCGAGCTCTGTCGCCAGATCAAACAACAAACCAGTTTGGCCTGGATATACTGCATCCTGATAGCGGAGCAACCTCAAAACGCTATCGAAGAAATCTTACCAGGCTGGAATTGGGAGTTAGGATTGAGGGCAGCAGCTCTAGAAGGAGGGGCCGACGCCTATCTCTGGTTACTGACCAATCGCGGAAATGGTGATATATCCTGGGAAGCAGGATTGACGATGCAAAATCATCTTCTGCAAGCGCAAGTTCAAGCCGGGATCAGGCGAGTGCAGATCGATCGCAACTTAATGCGTACCAACGACGTTTTGTCCGCGATCGCACTGGCTGACCCCTTGACGGAATTGAGCAATCGTCGGGCTTTGGATTGGGAATTACCCCGACAAATCCAAAACGCTCGCGCCAGAGAGGTGCCTCTGAGCTTGCTAATGCTGGATGTAGATTATTTCAAATCGATCAACGATTCTTACGGCCATTTGGTCGGCGATCGCGTCCTTCAGCTGCTCTCGGCCCGACTGCGGCACAACCTGCGCTTTCAAGACACGCCCTTTCGCTACGGAGGGGAAGAATTTGTGATTCTTCTCAGTAACACGAATGCCAAAGAAGCGGAAATGGTTGCCCTGCGCCTAAATAGCTCGATAGGCAACCAACGCTTCGGGATTGACAAAAACTTGGCTCTAAGCGTTACTGTCAGTATTGGGATTGCTTCGCTGCAACCAGATGACGATCCTAATGGGGTAAGTCTGCTCAACCGTGCCGATCGAAGCCTGCTCCGTGCCAAAACTAATGGACGCAATCAAGTCATTTGCGATGGAGATCGGCCAATCAACGAGACTTCCTTTGAGGAGAATTGCGAATACTGAGTTCTATGTTGCCAGTTAATATTTTTCTCCCAAGTGAAAACTCTTAACTCTTTAAAGTTTCCTGGCAATACTGAGCAACAATCCGAGAACACTCGGTCACGGAAGCTCGCTGTTCCATTGCAACAACAAGGGCTTCGTATGACTTCCAGTGGGACTGTAAGAGGGTACGAGCTTGGAGAGCAAAACTGCGCTCTTGCTGAGGGTATTCGCTAACCGGGCGTCCTAGCTTTTCAAGAAGAGTTGCCAATTTCTGTCGGTCTTCTGCTCCTCCCTCCGCATTACCGTAAATGAGAGTCTCCGCAGCTATTCCAGCCATCCAGACAATGCCGTAGCGATTGAGTAGCTGGGCTGATAAGATTCTCTGTTGCAGTTGAGATGCCAATTCGCGATCGTCAAATGTTACCCCTCCCTGTCCCGGCTGTCCTTGCTTGAAGGCTTCCCAGGCGCTGAGGACGTAGCCGCTCACTGGTATTTCCAACAGCTGAGCTACCAGGAAGTGTCCTGCTTCATGCCTCACTACGCGGGCTCTATGTTCCGGCGAAGCACTCGCTAACCAATCCAAAAGTAGGTTTACTCCCTGTCCCTGCCAGGTGAGAGTATCTAGAGTGCCAACTCCCAAAATGGTCAAGGTGGCGATGGCGGGCACATACGGAGATATGTTCAACAATGGCCCCAGAAGCGTTGAGAGCGTCATTGCAAAAACACAAATGGCTATTAAGTTCAGGGCGGTTTTGCTCATGCCTGGGTACGGAATAGAAGCGCTATCTTTAATTGACAATGTGGTTTTAGCTGGTAATTCATCGCAGTTACTGCTTTTGCAATACTGCTGATAGCTCGAGCCGATCGAACTCGACCTATCCTAGTTACCGCTAGGACATTTTGCAACAAATCTGCTCTCGAAATCAAGAATCTCGCTTTTATGCAAAGTCGCCCTTTGTCTGTCGAGCTTTGCTGTTAACCCTTTCTTTGGAAAGATGTACAATAATTAGTCTAGCGATCTCCCTTGTTTATTCGTAAGTACCAATACTTATGTGGGGTGAGAGTTAGTTGCCCATTGTCTAGACTGATAGAATAGCAGTCTCTGCTTATAGGTTGCGCTGAGGTGCTATGGTAGTACGATTGTAGGGGTGCGATCTCAGCGTCATAAAGGCTTTGGCAGGCTGCTAACCGATTTGAGTTTGTACTTGACAAAAATTTTGTCGCGTATCCAGTTGTCAGTGTTCGCAAATGGGCGCTTCAAGAAAAGCATATGCTAAAAAATAGGGGAAGCTTATGCACTTGTACATTATTAATTCATCTCCCCCAGACAAGAAGAAAAAGTAAAATATGCCTGACCTACGCGCTCCGATTATTACCAGGCTTCGCCAAGGCACAGGTGTTGGTTGGCTGCGAGTAGCCATCCTGCTTGTCCTAGATAGCCTTATGTTGTCTTTGGCTTGGATAATTGCTGATTCTTGGGGAACCCCTGTCAATTCTTTTGAACTTTTCTGGAAGTCCAGCCAAGAGCCGGGGTTTTTGCTACCAATTATGGTGATAAGCCTTGGGATTCTAGCCGCTTCAGGATTGTATGGCACGGATGATAAACGACGCGATTACTTCACTCTGATCAAATCGCTCACTCTGGCCCAGATTGTTTTATTGATTATTGCATTTCTTTATAAACCGGGCCTAATAGTATCTCGTTCAACTTTCTTGTTGTCTTGGCTGTTATCTATAATTTTTGTTTGTACTGAGCGGCTGCTGATTCAGTTAGCGATCGTCAGCCTGCGACGTCAAGGTGCAATACGTCAGCGAATATTTCTACTGGGCGACCCTGGGGATGTTGAAGAAGCCCGAAAATTATTGGATAGAACCGCAAGATTTGACGTTCGGGGTCAAGCAATTTTACCTTCAGAAAGTAACCAAGAATTTTGGATTGAAATCCTCGATCGCGTTCGCCAACTCAGAGTCAGTGAAGTTTTTGTTTGCTCTTGGGAAGCTGTCAGGGCTCCGATATTTCTCTATTGGGAATTGATGAGTTCCGGTATCAGTCTCAGAGTGTTACCCATCGGTCTGAAAATCCCCAGCCAATGGTCTGAAATCAAGATGATCGATGGGCTGACCACCATCAGATTTCGTTCTCCACCTATCCTGGGGAGCGATTTTTGGACAAAGCGTTTTGTCGATATTGTGGCAGCAATATCTGTGTTGATGTTAGCAAGTCCCTTGTTTTTAGCGATCGCACTACTCATAAAATTTGACTCCCGTGGCCCGATATTCTACAAACAAAACCGAGTTGGCCTCAAAGGCCGTCACTTTAAAGTTTGGAAATTCCGCACGATGGTAATAGATGCCGATCGCTTACAGAAGGAGCTAGAAGCGAAAAACGAAATGAAAGGGGGCGTAATGTTCAAAATGAAAGATGACCCCCGTATTACTCGTGTAGGGAAGTTTCTCCGCCGTTATAGTTTGGATGAACTACCACAAATCATTAATGTCCTACTGGGTGAAATGAGCCTTGTCGGTCCACGACCATTTCCGTTACGAGATGTAGAAAAAATGTCGGAACATCACTTTATCCGTCATGAGGTGCTACCTGGTATTACCGGTTTGTGGCAGGTTTCCGGTCGTTCTAATGTTGTTGATTTTGAAGATGTTTTTCGCCTGGATATAACCTATATTCAGAACTGGTCTCTAGCTCTCGATTTCCAAATTTTGCTACAAACAATCAAAGTTGTGCTGCAAAAAGAAGGAGCTTACTAGATGCGGTGAAACACCACTGATAGTAATGAAAAGCATAACTTAAAGCAGCATCTCAAAAATCCCAAAAAACTAGCTTTTAGATGCGAAAATATTCAAAACCTCAAGAGGCTAGTTTCAAGATTCGCAGGAAACGAAATATTCTTACTGGGTGCTGTAATCGGTCAGGTATGACGAGCTGTCTTGAAGTCAGTAATACGTAAAACCCCTATCGCTCCAAAGGAGGAGAATGCCTTGCTTTGAGTCTGCTTAACTATTGAATAATCAAAATCCCAGTAAAAATACGGAGAAGACAGATGATTTACCATCCCCAAGCGGATTTAATCTACCAAGCGTTTACACAGGCAGAGAAATTTTTAAAGAGTAGATAAAGCTGCGTCAAATCTCTGGACATTAGGGTGCTAAGTCGGTTAGTAATAGATTGTAACGAGATAAGTCGAGGGGTTAACTGTCGGGGTAAGTCAAGGAGAGCGCCAACTGTCAGCTTATATTAGCTAAGAGAAGGTGTCTCTAGATCTAACCAGTATCCTGTGGAACAGATCCATAGAACTCGGACAATAGCTAGGCCACCTCTTAGTCAAAATCATCTTTACTAAGTTATACCTGTCACCACTTTTAGGACGGTTATCATGAATCTCAAACAACGCCTACTTACTACCGCCGCTGCTGCTAGCGCTGTATTCAGTGTCGCTTCTGCTCCCGCACAAGCCTTCAGTTTTGGAGATCCAATTAGTTTTGCAACTGACACCACTGTGGACTTTACTTTCTTTGAATCTCATGGTGGTTGGAAGGAAGTATTCGGTATTAAGGAACTGGCAACTGGCACTAAGTCAGATATGCTGTCAGAAGTAGCAATTTCCGATGGGAACTCTAATGCGAGAGATTTCCAGGGAACTTGTGGCGCAGGCAAAGCAGTGACAACTTGTACAAACAGCTTTACCTTCCTGGCTGGAAAGCAGTATACCATGTTTCTTGACCAGATTCCTACGAATGGAGATTCTCGCCGCACGTTAACTGCTGCTACAGCAAAAACTGTTTATACTGCTGCTGCGGCGACCCAAGATGCACTATATAACGATTTAGCCTGGACTGGTGGCCCCCAAAAGTATCAGCACGCAGGCTACAGCACAAACAGTAAACTACAAAACTTAACTAGCTCACCATTTGACTTAACTGGTGGTGAAATGCTGTTAGCCTGGGAAGATTATGCACCAGCTGGAGCGGGCGGCGCTCAACACATCGATCACAACGACTTTATGTTGAAAGCAAAAATCTCATCAGTTGCTTCCGTACCTGAGCCTGCTACCTTGGCTGGTCTGGGATTGGTAGGTGGAGCGCTTGCTTTCTCTCGTCGTCGGAAAGCTCATCAAGCTTAATTAACTAACTAACCTAGTTGGGATTAAATAACAGATCGGCTGATACAGTAGTTACTTTGGGCTATTGTATCAGCTATTTTGTATAAATGTATCTATTATAGGGCTGGCTTGCTTATTCAGTATAAATACTGAATAGGACAAAAAACCTTGGATGCTATATTTAGAATTAGTTTGGTTGCTATCAATTGTGGCAGAAGATCGACTAAATTTGATTCTGCCCTCTGAACTGCTGAAATACATAAGATGGCTATAAAATCAACTCAAGATAGGTTACGAATTTTAATTATTATCCTTATTATATTGGGGATATTTTTTAGATTTATAAATATAGATAAAAAAATTTACTGGCGAGATGAGACTTATACTTCATTGCGGATGTCTGGATATACTAAAGCTGAATTAAATCGGCAAGTTTTTAATGGGAAAGAAATTCGGATTGAAGATTTAAACAAATTTCAACATATTAATTCTGAAAAAAGTCCGATCGACACTATCAAAGGATTGGCAACGGAAGAACCACATCTGCCGCCGCTCTACTTTTTGATGGCCAGATTTTGGGTACAATGGTTTGGTGATTCGGTGGCGATAATTCGCAGTTTGTCTGCAATTTTGAGTTTGTTTGCTTTTCCTTGTATTTATTGGCTATGTCGAGAATTATTTGAGTTACCGTTAGTTGCTTGGATGGCAGTTGGAGTAATAGCTATTTCGCCCTTTCAAGTGCTGTACGCGCAGGAAGCGCGACCCTATAGTTTGTGGACGGTAACTATTTTACTATCTAGTGCGGCTCTGCTGCGAGCGATGCGAATCCAAACTAAGTTTAGTTGGATTATATATGCGGCAACTGTGGTGCTAGGACTCTATACATTTCTGTTGTCGGGATTGGTGAACATTGGACAAGGAATATATGTATTTTTTGTAGAAGGTTGCCGATTTACTAAAAAGTTTACTGCTTATCTAGTGGCATTAATTGTAGGTTACATAGCTTTCACGCCCTGGATTTTATTTGTTATTAGCAATTTTTCTGAATTTAATAAAAGAACTAGGTGGACATCGAGGGAAGTTAGCCTGTTTTCTTTGTTTAATATGTGGCTTGGTAATCTAAGCCGCATTTTTTTTGATGTTGGTATTGGTTCAGACGATTCTTTGAGCCGTATAATTCCCTTGATTCCATTCATCTTAATTTTGTTAATTACGATCGGATATGCGATTTTATTTCTATATAGCCGGGGATCTAAACGAGAAAAGTTATTTATTTTGGCATTAATAATAGTCTGTGCTATTCCCCTGGTATTACCAGATTTAATTTTGGGGGGACGCCGTTCGGGAATTGCCCGCTATTTACTTCCCTGTTATTTGAGTATTCAGCTAGCTGTTGCATTCCTTTTAGCTTCAAAAATAACTTTTGTGCCTCTTAAAGTTTGGCAGCAAAAGCTGTGGCAGATAGTGACGATCGCTATTTTTTCTGCTGGTGTTTTATCTTGTGCAATTAGTTCGCAAGCACAAGTTTGGTGGAATAAGGATGCCTCTGAACTTCCTGCAATAGCTCGTATTATCAACCAAGCTAATCATCCACTTTTAGTCAGCGATACGAATCCAGAGCCGATTTTTGCTCTCAGCTATCTGCTCGATCCAAAAGTCCGGCTTCAGTTGCTAGTTAAACCAAACGTACCTCAAATTTCCCAAGGTTTTAGCGATGTTTTTTTATATAAGCCTTCTGACGAACTGCGAATGGAACTGGATAAGGAACAAAGTTATCAGAGTAAGCCAATGCAAGAGTTAGGCAAGTTCCAAGATCATCTTTGGAAGTTAGAAAAAAAGTCTAACTTTACTAATTCAGTCAATTAATTTTTCAAATACCTTTTGTTAAACCGATCGGGAACTTTTCGCTCGGATAAAGTTTTCTTGTTTGATTGTTTGGGATCGATTTCGCTTTCTTCATTGGATGGGATACCAATTAATACACTGGTGGCGACATAAATAATCCAAAATATACTCTTTCCTTCGGGAGTTAAGTCTTGACTGACGTTGAATATAAACATAAATGTCAGGTATTCCAACGCCCAAATACCAGATGGTGTTTTGGTCAATCGCGCCCAATTTAGCGCTCGGATGTAGGTGCTGATATATCCCATTAAAAATATCGATAGACCTAATAAGCCTAAAATTGCCCAAACTTGTACTACTCCATTATGGGCGTGGGGTGGGTCCCAACCGAGCGATCGCCATACGTGAGCGCCTCCACTTTCCCAACTCCAGAAAGCGCCGTATCCCCACCCCAACAAAGGACGCTCCCAGATTTTATCAAATACAGCTTCCCACAATTTATCCCTGCCGCTAAATGTTAGGTCTTTGCCTATGGAAGCAGCTGCTTCTGCGGCATTATCTACCAGCCATACGGTGGAAGATCCCCCTAATAATAACCCCATCAGGCAGATAGGTAGGATCAGGACAAAGTTCCATCGTAAAGCTTTGTAGAGGGGAAACAAACCGATTAAGGCGATGATAGTAATAAAACCTGTTCCAGATCTGGAAAACTTTACCAAGATGACTGAAATGGCAAACACAAACCAGCAGATTTGGCTGTACTTGCGGTTAGTTCGATCGTGACATAAAAAAACTATTACGGCGACGCTCATGGCCCTAGCCATAATGTTTTTTTGTACGAAGACTCCTTTCCAAGATCCCGTATGGTTTCCGCCAGCTTGATTGGCTTGCATTACCCCGACAGAAGGCATGGCTACAGCATAAAATAAGCTGGTCAAAGCTGCGAAGCCCAAGGGTAAAGCCAACATTTTTAGCAACCCTCGTAAGTTTTTACAACGGTAAGCTAGGTAATAAGCAAATAGGGTAGTACATACCAATTCGTAACTTTCATATACTGTTTCCCCAGGTAGTTCAGACCACAAAGCTGAGATAATGGCAATTCCCACTAGGGTTAGGATAAATTTGTCTTTCGCCGCCACGCGAAGAATTTGTTTCCACCGCAATATCACGATCAAAAGCGTGAAAGGATTGATTAAATACCAAACTCTTCTTAATAAGCTACCCCAGGGTTCTATAGGTTCAAAAGCGTTTGTCGCCGCTAAGATTGTTAAAAATACAAACCCATCTTCTGCTAGCTTGATCAGATTTTTCATCTTTTTATCTCGCTGTAGAGAGAGGTGTAGCGATGAGCTTGGATTTCTTGGGTGAATTCTTGTTCGGCTTTGGCGCGAGCGCGATATGATAACTTTTTATGTCGCTCTGGATTTTCTAGTACCCAGGCAATTCCTTTGGCTAAATCTTCTGTTTGGTAAGGTTCGGCTAGATATCCGTTTTGCTGGTGTTCGATAATGTCAGGTATACCGCCGATATTGAAGGCGACGGATGGTGTACCGCAGGCGATCGCTTCGACAATTGTATTGGGTAAGTTATCTTCAACTGAAGATGCTACAAAAACGTCTGCGGCTGAATAAATTAGTGCTAGGGATAAATCGTCACCGATTTGACCTAAATAATTGCATTTAAAGCCTAATTCTGTGTCATCGCCGGATTCAGATGCACCAAATACTACTAACTCGGTTTTTTCTTTCCATGCTGTTTTGCTTAAGCTTTCTAAAGCTGGTTGCAGGAGGTGAAATCCTTTTCTGCGATCGCTAGTTGCAGCAGTAGCTCCAAACAGGATGAGATGCTTATCTTGAGGTAATTGTAGCAGTTCTCTTGCTTGTTTTTTATCGATCGGTCTATAAATTTTGGTGTCGATTCCGTTAGGAATTACTTCTATTCGCTGCTCTTTAAATAATGAACTGGCTTTAGCACATTTTGCTAGCCATTTACTGGGAGTTACAATAGTTATATTAATATTTTGCCAGGATTTGGCTTTGCGCTGCCATATCCAGCGGGATAAGTCTTTGTTTTTACTGCTGTGCAGGTGGGGACAAGCGCCGCAGGAATTGATATAGCGATCGCATCCTTGACTGTAATGACAACCGCCTGTAAACGCCCACATATCGTGCAGCGTCCAAACTATTGGTTTATTTAATTTAGCAATTTTGGCAAGGCTTTCTATTCTTAAATAGCCAGCACAAACCCAATGTAAATTAATTATATCTGGTTGTATTTTAGCGATTTTACTAGCAATTGAATCTGGAACCCACTGGGGGGAGAATATACTGCGATCGCGATTGGGATAAGTTTTTAATACTATATTATCTATCAAAAGTGCCAGATTTGTCCATTCTCTTTTGAATCCAGTATCTTCTCCCCAAATAGTTTTTTCGTCTCGTGTTTTTTCCCCTACAATCATAATCGAATCCGATCCCGATCGCTGCAAAGCTTGGTGTAGGCGGTAAGCAGCTGCATAAGCACCTCCTCTCCCATCAGATCTACTAATTATACAAACTTTCATTATCTAAATAACTCCATATTTTTGATAAGTAATTACTTATTTCTGCCCTATTTCACCCTGGTTTTATCGCTTCCATAAATAAGGAATCGGGTTTTCTAATTTTCCCTGCGATCGTATCCAACTCGTAGCTGTTAAAATTAGGAATACCGCTCTCATCAGCACGACAAACGCGCACATCTACAAATCCCGCATTTTCCAGCAGTCGCCGCAACGAAAAGCGATCGTACATCCAGCGGTGAATTTCTCCCGAATTCCGAAATAATCCTTCTTCTAACGCCATTTTCCCCTTTTTACCTGCAATTGACTTAGCTAAAATTAGCAACAATTTGCTTTGCAAATTTTCCATATACCAGGATATTTTCTTAGACTTAATTTTTTCCCAGATCGTTCTTTTTTCCTTAGCAGTTTGTTCATCCCAAAACTGTTCTGCTTCTTTACCGATCCGACTCAAAATAAATTCTTTGTTTTTTAGATCTGGGCTATTTAAAAACTTGCCCATTTCACCGCCAGTAAAACTACGAACATTTTGATCGTAAAGTTCCAACATCATCCAATCATAGTCTGCTTCTGCTTCTTTTACACCCACTTCCACCAATTCTAATAAACGCAGATATTCCCGGACTATTCCTTCTAGATCCGGTACAACTACCCTGATTATTCCTTTTGGTTTCAAAACTCGTAAAGCTTCTTTTAGATGAAATTTCACTTCATCTATGGTAAGATGTTCTATAACGTGAGAGCTATAACAAACATCAAAATAATTGTTAGCATAAGGTAACCCTTTTCTGAGATCGTAACTTTGCACATCAGGCGAGAACGATGCCATATCGATATTCGTCCAAGCCGGATGAAAAACAGAACCACAACCGATATTTAAAAGCTGCATATTCATCTGATTAGTTTCTGTGGATAAACTTTTCATCTATTTTTCTCCAAGCGTCTAAATTTAGCTTAAGATTACTTTCTATTTTTTCATATTCATCTTTATATTTTTCGCGCAATCGTTTATAAGTATCGAGCTTAATAGGCTTTGGCTTTTGCTGTGTTGTTACCAGGTTTAGTAAAAAATCTCGTCCCTCTTTAGTATTATACAATTTTATTTGATAATTCCTGTCTAAATATCTCGAAACTGAATCTTTAAATTTGGTAATTCTTCTCATCGCAAATGAAATATAAGTATGCACTACTTTTCGAGAAGGATTTTTAGCTTCTTCTTGTAAATCATCGCAGGGACTAATTTCTAGGAATTGCCAAAGGTTATTTAAAAATTCTCTTGGTTCTTTAATAAAATCCTCAAACAAACCTATAAATACATTATGTCCAAATAACTCCAAATATCGACTCACTTGTTCGTGGTACAGACCTGAGCTAAAATACATATAGTTATAGTAATACTGCGGCTCAAAAAAGTTAGGGATTTTTTTATTTTGCCGTTGCGTTTCTTTGGCTAAAGCTTCCTCAAACGTTCTCGCATATTCATACCCATCCTGAGTCATCCAATTATACAGAGAATAAGCTCGCTGAATGGGATTGCGTAACATGATAATTATTTTGGCATTAGGATTAAAATCATAAAGTCTTTGCGGGCTACCAGGATCGGTTAGATATGCTGTAGATGCTTCCCCAATATATTTTTGATTATCTGCGTTAGCGAATATCTTTAAATATTCTTTTTCATCTGTTATTCCCACCAAGTTGGAAAAGTAGCAAGGTTCTTTTACCAGTTCATCTTCTGGCATAAAAATATCAGGATGCTGTCCGAGAAGATACCAAAGAGAACTTGTACCTGCTTTCGCAGCACCGCAGATAAATAAATTTGGCAATTTAGCATTTTTCTCCATCTTAACCTCTTTCTAATTATGGCAAAGTTTAAAAATTATATCCAATCAACTGTGCAACTTCTCTTGTTGCATCTTCCAGGTATTTTTTATCGACTTCGTTTAAACTTTTACCTCCCGTTGCTTCTCCTTTGCGAACAAAGCGAGTTTCTTGAGTTTTTATTACATAAGTAGATCTGTGAACTTCTTCTGATTTTCTCATATTTTCTTTGGAACTCAATTCAATGGCTTCTTTTAATTCACCATCTGTCATTTTTATTCCTAGTATATCCATCAACCGATCCAAATTTGCTTGGGGATTTTTGATAAACTCTTCGTAATAAAATAGTTGAATATTTTGCCCTTCTTTATTACTTACATACCAACCTTTTGTATGCTGATTCCATGCTTCTGTGCCAAATTTGCGATCGCGTATTAACTCAGATACTGTCCAACTGTCTGGAATAGCCCCAAAAGATTTCAGATAGTGATAGTACGATATCAACACATCTCTCGGATCTCGTACCATAAAAATTACCCGCTGATAGTAGGGATTGTATGCGCTGTGACTTTTGATAATTCTCGGTAAATCTGTACGTCCAAACGGCCCTTCATAGCGGAGATTTCTAGAAAATGTCAGGGAAGGAATAATATCGTGGACTGTAAAAAAATTTACTTCTCGTTCAATTTGGTAATGTACTTTGAGCGCATTGGCAATTAAAAACCGTAACCAGGTATTACCTGATTTGGGATAAGATACTAGAAATACATCTTCAGCTTGATGATTTGCTGGCAATTCTTTTTGGTAACTTTTTTCTATAGGAATCTGGCGGATTCTTTTGATGCGATTGGCAATTTTATTTGGCAGTGATTTCATGTTTTTAATTATCTCCTTTTATGCTTATTGCAAATATACGTTCTGGTATGGCAACAGCGATAATTTTGAGTCGATACCAAACAATGATTGACATCGAACCGTTCCATATTAACGAAGTTATTGCTGTTACTAAAGCAGTTCCGAATGCACCGTAAATAGGAGTTATAGCTATATTCAATCCTATGTTAATAGTTGCGCTAATAGCCAGAATTTTGGCTGAATCGCCGTGATATCCGGTCATGTTCAGTAATAATGATACTGGGCCTGACATGGCGTTAATTAACTGACTGACTATTAACACGACAAGGATAGGATAGCTAGCCGTAAATTCTGCGCCAAACAAACTGAGTAATTGGCGGCCAAAAATCAGTAAGATGACGGCAATTGATAGGGATATGGCGAATACAATCCAAACGCCTATTCTAACTATACGCTGAAGTTCAGTTCTTTCGCCCTTAGCGTGAAGGCTGGCGACCAAAGGTGCGAGAATTGAGTTAACGGCAACGAGGATAAATACTAATAATTCAGCTATTTTACTCGCCACTGCATACATACCTACTTGCTTAGTGCCTAGCGTTGCACCGAGTACGATCGTACCTGTTTGGGCTACTACCATATTAAAGCCAGTTACCAACACCATCGCTAAGGCAGCCCGAAACCATTCATTAGATTTGAAGATAGGTTGGCTGACTCTAACTTCTTTTGGTAGAACTTGAATAAGCAAGTAAAAGCTGATGCCCAGAGCTACAGCAACTGCTACTAACCTGATGCTCATAGCAGTTGTAGCATCTAAATCCGACTTAAACCAAACAGCTGCAATTACTGTTCCTACCAATACCAGCAGGGGAACTAAAACTTCTTGCGGTAATTGCCCTTGAATGATTTTTTTCAAAGCACGCAATCTTGACTGCTGTACTTCCAAGGCGGTGCTGAGAGGCAATAGGGCACCCGCGATCCAAAAGGTATGCAAAAGTTCTAGACTGTATCGAGCCTGGAAAATCCAACTAACTAATCCCAGACATAAGCCTGCACCGATCGAAATTAGCAAAATAACTTGACTGCTGTAGCGCAAATAACCGCCCAAAAGTCCATAAGCTTGTTGAGTGCTGTATGCTGCTACAAATCGCACGGATGCCGTATCGAAGCCAAGTTTTCCCACTACTCCCAATACGGTAATCCAAGTAATAGCGTAAATATAACTACCGTAACTTCCCACACCCAACAAACGCGCCAGCACTACTTGAGTGATAAAGTTAATTCCCGTTCCCGTCATTCTAATGGCGAAACTGCTAGCAGCACCTCTAGCGAGGGTAGCTGCATTGCCTTCTCCCATCAAACGGCTACGCAGTAAATTAATTTTGGCTTTCAAGTTCTCAAATCTGCTCACGGGTATATATTGGAGGGTGCGGGTTGAGTGTAAAATTTACCGTGGTCGAGCTTGGTCAAAGGCGCGAGCGATCGCATTCCATGCTAACTTCGGTTTCAAGTCTCTGTCGAATGGCAACGGTCTGACTGGCGAGCCATCCGGTCTGGCTCTCAACTCGGACAGCCAAGTATGGCGATCGCTCAATCCCCAATTTAACACTGCCACTACCGCAGGTTCATCCAATACTACTGATAGATAATCTTCATAAGTTTTGGCGACAATGCGATCGCGTTCTGCCTCGTCTTGAGGTAAATTTAGATCCGTCACATCCAACTCGGTAATCAATATTTTCAGTCCCAGAGACGCTACATCGCTCAAAAACTTGCGATATTTTTCTGGATTAAAACGAACTTCATCTCCCCACAGATGACTTTGGATACCCAAAGCTTGCACGGGTACACCTTTCGATTTTAAACGCTCCAACAACTTAAAGATTACCGTTCGCATTGTTTCCCCTTCACGGGTATCGTATTGCACTCGGTTATCGTTATATACCAACAACGCATTCGGGTCAGCTTCAGCAGCGGCGCGAAAAGCTATTTCAATATAATCTGGCCCCAAAAAATCCAGCCAAGGCGAGTTACGCAAACCATCAGAACGTCCATCCCAAGGATAAACAGCCTCATTTACCACATCCCAAGAGTGCATCTTCCCAGCGTAACGTCCCGCCACCCCTTTAATATGATCGACCATGATCTTTTCGGCATTTTGGGCGTTGACTGTTTCTTTGAACCAATCTGGTAAAAGATTATGCCAAACCAAGGTATGTCCGCGAAACAACATATTGTGTTTCTGCGTATAGTCTAACAGCCAATCACTGCGAGTAAAATTAAATGTAGTTGGGGTGGGGCGAAGACCTTTCATTTTCAGCATTCCTTCTGGAACTAGGATGCCGCATTCTTTGCCAAAGCGATCGGCAAATTCTGGATCTTTGAGTAAAATCGCATAATCACTTGCTGCTCCATAAATCAATCCTTTCGCTGCTGCTCTTTCTCGCATAGATTTGTCTCCCTGAACTGTAAAATCTGTATTGGCTGCGGCCATTGCTTGTGCCCAGTTTTGCCATTGCTTATTTTTACTTAGGCCGAGCGAAGCACTTACACCAGCCAAAGCACCAACACCAAATACTAAAGCACGTCTTCTTGAGAATACCCTGTTTTTGTGCATAAAATATCATTTTTCAAAAGCCCAAGCCAGCGCTCTGTCTATTAGCTCCGGCTCTAATATAATATCTTTATTTAATGATGGATCTCGGTATAGTATATTCCGCTTTACCGAATCGGGATACAACATTTCGCCTTTGCCCAAAACACCCAACCAAGGCAGTTGCAATCTAGCGGCCATTTTTCGATACATAGTTTGCACGTATTCGGGAGAAAACAACTCAATTATTTTAGTATTGGGCTGACAGAAAGCTATATTTGATAATCCCGCTCCGTGAGGGGCGATAATAACTTCTGCATTGTGGAACAAGTTTACTTGCTCCTGAATAGTTTTTTCTTCTAATCTAACTGTGACAAAATTATATTTACTTAGCTGCTCTAGCATTTGCGCTTGATTTCTCAATTTTCGTACTGCCGTACCGCTTCGATCGATAAATAATCTAATTTTTTTACTTTCTTTTTCTGGCTTAAATACTTGACTCAGAAAATTCATTCCCCAATATTCATATTTGCCTATTCTTTGATTTGGCATCGTACAAACCAACATTTCATCTGCTTCATACCGCTCTCGTATAGAGGTATAAACAATTTTTTTATCTAATCCCATCTTTTGGAAAATTGCATCTACAAATTTACTTCGTCTTTGATAAACTAGAATCCAATCCGGCTCCCATTCCGCCTCACCTAATATAGCTAAATGCGGTAGTGCATCAATTAAAAAATGGAAATAATTTGTCGCCCAAATCAATTTTCCTATATCCAAACAAGAGCCTGTTAGATGATGATTTCGGCGGGAAATAGGCAGTAACCAATTATTTGGCGGGCCGTGATCTTGCCAGGATTCCATAGATGTAATAACTGCCTGATTATCTGGTGTTAGCACTGTTCCACCTACAGATGCACCTTTCGGAATACGCGCCGCCCAAGCAGCCGGACAATATAACTTGCTGGCTGGTAATGTAGTTTCTGAATTGCTGGAAATTAATTTTCCTTCCGGTACAATTAAATCTTCGGCATCAAATATTTGACGAGCAGTTGGCAAATCTTCCAAATTAATTGTGCTTTGGGGAGGCCATTGTTTGTTCCAGCTTAATGTGCGATGAATGGCAACTAGCTGAGTACGGAATTCGATCATTTTGGATTTCGACAATGCCATGCCAGTCATAGTAGTTTTTTAATTCCCCTTTTTAAATCTTTCGATGATAAACAATGCTAAGACAAACCAAGGTTCTACTAAATAGCGATGCCAAAGTCGATTTGGCTCCGCAATCAGGCGAGATAGCCATTCCAGACCCCATCTGCCAGCCCACCTGGGGGGAGTGGGAACTTCTCCTGCAATATAATCGATTGCCGCGCCAGCAGTCAAAATAGCATTTGTAGATAAACCCTCTATATTATCCAATACCCAGTGTTCTTGCCTGGGCATACTCATGCCTACCATAAGAACATGAGGCTGAAAGCTGTTAATTTTTGCCAATACATTTTTGTTCTCTTGACTATCGGGACGGGTATCAAAGTAGCCGTCTGCTGTGGCAATTTGCAACGTGGGAAACTTTTGTTGTAAGATTTTAGCTCCTCGTTGAGCTACTCCCGGTTTAGATCCCAAATAAAACACGCGCCAATTTTGCCGCGCAGCTTCTTCGATCAACCGAGGCGTCCAATCTGCATAAGTAACGCGGTGTTCTCGTTGGAAAGGATAACCTAAAAGCTTTGCCAAGAAAACAAGGGGCATACTATCTGCATGAATGTAATCTGCCAAAGCGTAAAAAGCACGCATTTTGGCGTCGCGGTGATAAATATGAATGCTGTGGAAGTTGTGGTTAGCAATAATCCAACTTTGGTTGCTGCTAACTGCTTCGGCAATGAGTGCATTCAAATCGGAAATAGATAGTGCATTTATCCATATTCCTACCAGGCTATAGGATTTTTTGTTCATCACTGCTTGCCTTTAATATGCGATCGACTTCTGCAATCATCAATTCTACTCTAGCGTTCCAACTGTGATTGGTGACGATTTTTTCCCGTGCCAGTCTTCCTCGTGCTACCAAATGCTCTCGTTCCCGATATGCTTTTGATATTGCTTGTTTTAATTGAGACAAATTTCCAGCTTGAAATAGAAAGCCAGTTTCTCCATTTCGGATTACTCTGATTGTATCCTCAAAGGCAGATGCTATAACTGGTTTTCCCATTGCCATGTATTCGTAAAGTTTCAGGGGTGAGAAATATATTTTGCCCGTTTCTCGCTCAACTTGCCCGCAATATCCAACATCAAAGCCAGCTATATAGGCTGGTACTTCCGAGGCGGGTATGCGATCTACAAATGCTACGTGGGGAGCTATATTTAGCTGGTGAGCAAGTTCCTGCCAAGTTTTTTGCATGGGGCCATCTCCAACGACGAGCAGCGATAAATCTAAACCTTCTGTTCGCAGATAGGCGATCGCTTCGAGCAAAAGGTTTAATCCTTGCCAAGCATACAAGCTACCGACATAACCAATGGTAAAGCTTGAAAATAAACGCTTGGGCTGATATCGGGCTGGATCGAATAATTCCACGTCTACGCCGTTGGGTATTACTACAATTTTTTCCGGTGATATGCCCAATTCGCGCACGATAATTTGTTTGAGTTCATAGCTAATGCAGACTAAAACATTGCACTCTCGGTAAGCTCGCAGTTCGAGCGATCGAGCTATTTTGCTGAGTACGATCGTTTTGCGCTGCTGTTTCGATTCGGAAAATAGGGGTGCATTTGTTTCTAGTATCCAGGGAATGCCATGTTTCCTGAAATATCCACCCCAAAGATTGGAATGCGGCAAAACGTTCGTAAGCCCAATCTACGCGATCGCCGAGTTCCCGCCAAGCTAGTTGTGCGTTAATCGCTCCCATTGCGATCCTCATTAAGTCGGCTAGGAATGTTTTAAACTGGCTTTGGGTCAACTGAGCTTCTGAACCTTTGCCGGATATAGTTGAAGGTAAGCGATTGCCCACAATGAATTGTTTGACTTCCCAACCTTGGGCTTCAAATCCTTTGATGATACCCATGACGTGCGATCGAGGCCCTGCCATTTCTGCATCTGGTCGAGTTGATACTCTGGGGCCTGCTGAAATATAGCCTAATCTTTTTTGTTGATTGTTCATTTTTGATTGTTTATTATTTTTTCCAATAACTCCGAACCTCAAACAACAAACTTATTTCTTCTCCATGAACAATGGATAATTGGTAATTCCGTTTTACCCACCACGCTTTTTTTTAAGTTGTCAAACCAGTTTAAAGCTCTGTTGAAGAATAGTCCATTTGTTTGAACACTGACGAAATAATTACTCGTAGGTAAGGAAATATCCAATAAAGATACCAAAACATTCCGCCATGTCTCTTCGTATATATTTTCCATTCCCTTGGCTCCATACCCTTCAAACTAAACACTTTTTCCAAACGCTTAGCCAAAGGTTGGTTTGAATCTTTCCAACTGCCGCCATAGGAGTTTCTCGAACAAGTACCTATGTAACCAGGGGCTATCCACAGCAAGCACCCCTTTTGACGCGCCCTGAGTCCGTAATCGTAATCTCCTAGTTGGTGGGGGAAAGCATCATCTATATTACCAACTTTTTCAGCTACCGCAGCAGGTATTAGCACGCAGTTACCGTTCATTGTTTGGCATTGCTGGGGTGACTCCCCCGCTTCTACCAATTTAAATTTGAGGCGACGCCAACGGTTGTAACGCACCTGACCGCCGTAAGTAGGCTTTTTACTGACGGGATCTCGCGTCGAGCCGACGACGATCGAATTGGGATAACCTTGCGATGCAAGTTTATTGTGGGTATCGAGCAGTTTGCCGATCGCGTCAGCTTCGAGAGTGGTATCGTCATTGAGCCAAAGATAATAGTCATAACCAACCTTAAGAGCTTCGGAAAATGCCAGTCGCATTCCGCCACCCCAGAACAAGTTGCCCTTGCCTGCAATCAGTTTGACAGTCGGATAGTTTGCCCTGACTGCATCCGATGTACCATCAGAACTAGCGTCATCTACGAGGTATACGTCACAACTGACATTTTGCTCGTAAAGCGCTTGCAGACATTTCAAAGTTTGGTCGCGTCTGTTGTAACAAGCGATCAAAATCGCTAAGGGTACGTGGTTCACTCGAACTTACCCCAGAAACTTACCGAGTTTTGATTCAGCATACTTTAAGAATTCCTGCCGTGCAACAGCATAAATATCTACTAACTCGGTAGATCGACTTCCAGTAGTAGAAGTCGTTCCATTCACTCTAGCCATTAAGGTAAAGAGTTTTCCAGTCAGGCCAGAGCAACCACATTGCTCCTGCGTTAAGTTTAGAAGAAGAATATTTGGTGTATAGGTCGGATATGTTTGTTATTTTTTGTTACAAACAACTAATTTATCCCCTTACAGCTATGACGCTGTTAGCGTCAATAACCATCGCTGTTACCTATCCCAGCCAAGCGCAGCGGCCAAGGGGACAAAGGTCTGTTTCACCCCGACCGACTGCCAGCGTTGTACAAGCGGAAGCAAACTATACATTAGGGGGAGGAGATCGGATTCGGATTGATGTGTTCGAGGAACCGCAACTCGGGGGAGAGTTACAAGTCCCGTTAGGTGGCCTCATCACGCTGCCATTGATTGGCGGGATCTCGATCCAGGGTTTGACGACAGAACAAGCATCTCGGGCGATCGAGCGTCGATACGCTCCCTACTTGAAACGTCCCGTTGTGACGGTAACGCTTTTGTCTGCTCGGCCTGTAAATGTTTTAGTTTCTGGAGAAGTGAATAACCCGGGTTCCTACTCCATTACGTTGGCGCAAGGACAAGGATACCAGTCTGGGGTGCAATACCCCACGGCCATCCAAGCAATCAAGCTAGCTGGGGGATTTACCCTAACGGCTGATATTCGTCGTATCCAGCTGCGTCGTCCGCAAACATCTAGTCGAGAAAGAACGATCGATATCGATTTTTGGAAATTTTTACAGGCAGGCGATCGGGGTCAAGACGCCATTTTGCGAGATGGAGACACGATTTTTGTTCCGACTGCGGCTAACCTGAGTGTAGGAGAAACAAGGCTGATCGCATCTGCGGGTTTAATCGGAGATCCAGAAAAAGCACGCACTGTAGCTGTGGTAGGGGAAGTTTTTCGACCGGGGAGCTACGTTGTAGTGGGAGGAGGCACAGCTGCTGAGCCAAGAAATCTGGGCTTGCCAACCGTCATCAGGGCTATTGAGCTGGCTGGGGGAATTACATCTTTAGCTGATATTCGCTCGATCGAGCTACGCCGCGCTACTAGAGCAGGTACGCAACAAATAATCAGTTTGAACCTCTGGCAACTCTTACAGACAGGAGATTTGCGACAAAATGCGATATTGCAAGATGGAGATACGATCGTTGTTCCCACAGCTACCGATGTCAACCCAGCAGAGGCAGAACAACTAGCTACGGCTAGTTTTGCTCCTGCTAATATTCAAGTGACTGTGATCGGAGAAGTGAAAACACCTGGGAGCTTAAGGGTAGCCCCCAACACTACCTTGAATCAGGCTTTGTTGGTAGCGGGAGGATTCAACAACGCTCGCGCTCATCGAGATACAGTTGAACTAATTCGCCTCAACAGTAATGGTAGTGTGTCTCGACGATCGGTACGTGTGGATATGTCCCAAGGAATTAACGAGCAAACTAATCCCCAACTTCGCAATAACGACGTTATTGTTGTAAGGCGCTCTGGTATAGCACGCATCGCTGACACGGTAGATACTGTTTTAACCCCTGCCACTAGGAGTAACCAATTATTCAATATTCCGCTGACAATCTTAGAGATTTTTAGACGATTGTAAAGCAGCCAACGCAATAAGGTTTACGCTATGATATGTTCGCGTGCTAGAGGATTAAAAATAAATACAAACTTTTTGGCAATATTAGTGATAAAAAATACATAGGAACCAAATGGATACCGAACCATACTATCAATCCTGGACAAAAAAAAATGGCAATCTGCCGCAATCGTTGCCGGCTAAATACAAAACCGAGTCGGAAAAAAGCGACGAAGAGAAATTGCTCAAGGATCTGAGTAAAATATTTGCGGCTGGGCGACGAAGGATTATTTTAATCGCTACAGTAGCGCTGGTAGTAACTGGTGCGATCGCTTACAAACTAAAGGATCAGCCTAAAAGTTATGAAGGTAGATTTGTGCTTTTAGTTGAGCCTGTAACGACCTCGGAAAATAAGTTAGTATCATTACTCTCGCAAACTGTAGGCGAACAAAATAGATTAACAATAGAAGATTTTACTTTGGATTACGAAACACAAATTCGGGTTTTGCGAAGCCCAAAATTGATGGTTCCAATCATAGAAAAAATTCAAGAAAAGTATCGCGGCGTTGATTACGATACACTGATGGAACAGTTAACAATAGAGCGGCCTATGAAAGAGAAGTCAGGGACGAGGCTCTTAAGTGTCAGTTACAAAGATAAAAATCCAGAAAAAGTACAATTTGTATTAGATAAATTAGCAGAAGCTTATTTAAAGTACAGTCTGAAAGATCGTCAAACAAAGCTACGCCAGGGTATTGAGTTTATTCAAGCTCAACTACCAGAACGCGAACAGAGAGTGAATATGCTGCAAGAACAACTGCAAAAACTGCGGCAACAATCAAACTTAATCGAACCCGGGAAAGTCAGCCAAACGTTGACCGAACACGCCCTTGCGCTTGAAAAAAAACGAGTAGATATTCAAGCAGAACTAGCTCAATCACGAGTCAACTACACTACCCATAAAAAACTGTTTGATGAAGGAAATATTGAGGCGCTACTGAGTGAAGACGAGGCCGCTTACACTCGATTACTATTACAGATTCACGATCTCAACACCGAAATTGCGGAAAAGTCAGCTCGATGGGGTGAGAAGCACCCAAGCTTAATCGCACTACGGGAAAAGCAGCAGGATTTAGTTAAACTTTCCCGTAAAGAAGCGGAAACTATTTTGGAGAAAGCCGCTGGGAAAATCCAAGAACTAGAGGCTAGCAACCAAATCATTATGCAAGCTGAAAATAATATAAGAAAACAAATGAAAGAGTTTCCAGCAGTGGCACGTAGGTATGCGGAATTAAATAGCGAATTAGAAGTTGCTACTGATGCTTTAAACAAGCTTTTAACTAAGTTAGATGCGCTACGGATAGATTCTGCTCAACAAGAATTACCTTGGGAATTAATTACTCCTCCTGAAATACCTCGGGACAAAGATGGCAATCCGCAAGCGGCTCCTGTAAATAAGAAAAACTACATTTTAGGGGCAGTTTTGGGATTGGTATTAGGGATTGGCTCTGCTGTTGTTGTAGAAATTTTTAATAATGTTTTCCACAGTCCGGAAGATGTTGAAGAGGAAACTAAACTACCAGTACTGGGAATAGTTCCTTTTGCAAAAGAAGCAAAAAGCTTCTCCAAAAATTCTGGAAAACTAGCTCGCATACCAATCATAGCTAATTTAAGCAAACAGGCTGGTAAGTATCTTGTCATTTCTAAAAATGCTAAACCCCAAGGATATATTTCTTCTCCTTTATTAGAAGCATTCCGCTCTCTGTATACCAATATTCGTTTGCTGAGTCCCGATAAACCGATCCAATCTTTAATAATCGGTTCTGCTACACCTGGAGATGGTAAATCTACGGTTGCGGTATACTTGGCCCAGACAGCAGCTGCGATCGGTCAGCGGGTATTGCTGGTGGACGCGGATTTGCGCCGTCCCAAGATTCACAAAAAGTTGGGTTTACCGAACGTGCGAGGACTGAGCGAAGTAATTTCTTCAGATATAGGATTGAATGAGGTAATCCAGCGATCGCCTTCTCAGGAAAATCTCTTTGTGCTGACTGCTGGCTCAATTCCGCCAGACCCAATTAAAGAACTTTCTTCTGAAAAGATGCGGCATTTAATGGAGCAATTTCAAGCCTTTTTCGACTTGGTTATTTATGATACTCCCCCTGTGGTCGGTTTGGCAGACGCTAACCTCTTAGCTGCCTATACCGATGGGCTTGTCATGGTGATCGGGCTGGAAAAGACAGACCGCTTCATGGCTATCAAAGCCCTAGATGGATTAAATATCGCGGGTGCTGCTGTCTTGGGTGTGGTCGCTAATGGTGTTAAAGGTTACAAAACTAAAGTCTATAAGGCTTATCAGCGAATTTAGTAATTTCTCACGACAAAAGTCGCTTCGGTGTCCCCCACTCAGAAACCCCTCTCTCAGAAAACTAGAGGGGCCTCCTATTTTATTTCACTTTTCCATAAGGGCATTTTGCTGGTTATATCTCGGAGCGAGATAGTCAATTATGTTTTTCGGCATCTGACGACTAAGACTGATTAGTTTATGCTCGCTCTACCGACTTTATCGTCGTTAGCGAGTTCTCGCTCAGCCTTTTTCTACAGCTTATCAACACTGCTTATCCCCCTTTGTGCAAAAACTTTACATTTCTATTAAAAACTTTTTATAGCTAAATGAAACGAAAGAGCATCCTTAAACAAAAATAAATAATAGTGATAGAAAAACTTATAACATGGCAAACATAGGTATAGCTCTGCTAAGCATTTATGACATCCGCTTGGTATTCCTTTCCACTCTCATTGCAATTGTTGCCTCTTATACAGCACTAGAACGGTCTTTTCAACTAACGGTAGCGGTAGCGCTTGCCCGTCAGATGTGGCTGGGTGGTGCGATCGCTCTTTTAATCGGCATTTGGTCTATGCACTTCGTTGCTGGGGGATCTTACCAATTACCAATGTGGATCGCCTACGACCCTAAAATCATCTTTGTCTTGATGGTAGTAGTAATTGTGGCATCAGTATCTGCGTTAAGAGTGACCAGCTTCAACGAGAAAAGTTCGGACAAGCTATGTTTTGGCTTCATTGGGATGAGTGTAGCGATTGCTACCATATGTTATGGGTGTATGGCTGTAAAGCAAATCGATGCAGTTGGACGCTTCGATCCAAAATTCGTGGCATTATCCGCAATCGCTTGTCTAGCGTCTGCGGTCGGTCTGTGGCTGCTATTCCATACTGGTAGAGAAGCCGTGGCAAAGCGCGATCGCTACCTCGCGGCTTTGCTAGAAGTAGAACGCAGATTATCGGCTTTTGACGACAACATTAACTTTTATGTACAAATTTTAGAACTCTTGGGACAAGCTTCCGGTGCAAGCCACATTTACTTATTCGAGAACGATCGCAATGTCAAGGGCTGTCTGGGGATGCGCCAGTGTGCTGAGTGGTGCTACCCCAGTGTGGAGCTAAAAATCGATCGTCCTATACTTCAAAACCTTTCTGATGAAGACTTTTTTCTTCGATGGGCGCATTTGTTAGCAGAGGGCGAAATTATTGCAGGTACAATCACAGAATTTCCAGATTCAGAACGTCTGTTTCTAGAAGATCGAAACATACTTTCTTTACTCGTTTTGCCAATTGTAGTCAATAGTAATTTGTTTGGATTTATCGTTTGTGCTAACTGTGTCGAAGCACGCGCATGGAATTCCTCCGAAGTAAACTTTTTGCGTGCAGTAGCGACGGCAATTTCCCACGCGCTAGAGGGTGCAATAGCCCAGTCAGATCTAAAAAAAACAAAAGCAGAATTAGAAATTGAAGTTTTGCAGCACACAGCCTCCTTAAAAAGTGCGAACGATCGACTGCAAAGGGAGATTGCGGAACACCAGCGAACCGAACAGGAATTAGAAAAATCCCTATCTCTACTTTGCGCCACACTCGAATCTACTGCGGATGCTATTATCGCAGTAGATGAACAGGGAAAAATAATCATTTATAATCAGAAGTTTATCGAAATGTGGCAAATACCCACATCTGCGATCGGCTCTTTTCTCGACGAGCAACTGCTAGCTTATATGACAAATCAACTAGCAGAAACCGAAAATTTTGTTGAAAAAATTAGAGAATTGTTCGCGCAATCGACAGCAGAATCTAGGGACTTCATAAAATTTAAAGATGGTCGAATTTTTGAGCGCTATTCGCAGCCGCAGATTGTAGGCAAAAAGATAGTAGGCAGAGTATTTAGCTTCCGCGATGTTACTCTTCACCGAGAGGCAGAAGAAAAAATTCGCTATCAAGCCACCCACGATCTCCTGACAGCGTTACCCAATCGGATGCTATTCAACGATCGCCTTTCGGTATGCTTAGCAGCTTCCCATCGGACGGGAGATATGTTGGCTGTGATGTTTCTAGATTTAGATCGCTTTAAGGCTATCAACGATACCTTGGGTCATGCGATGGGCGATCGCTTGTTACAAGAAGTGGCACATAGGCTAAGCGGCTGTCTGCGACAATGCGATACCATTGCCCGTTGGGAAGGTGATGAATTTACCCTGCTATTACCCCAAATCAGATATGTAGAAGATGCTGTGAAAATCGCCCAAAGAATTTTGGCAGCCTTAAAACCAACCTTTTATATCAACGGTCATCAATTGCACATAAGCAGCAGTATCGGCATAGCCTTTTATCCTAATGACGGTGAAGATGCGGAAACACTGATCAAAAATGCAGATGTGGCACTATGTCGTGCGAAAGAGCAAGGGCGCAATACATACTGCATATATACTCCGGCAATCAATTCCAGAACTTCTGAATTGTTAATTATCGAAAACAGTCTGCACCGCGCCTTAGAACGGGGAGAATTTGTCGTCTACTACCAACCTCAAGTTAATACGATCGCAGGGGAAATCATCCAAATGGAAGCCCTGATCCGCTGGCAACACCCTACTCTTGGGTTTATCTCCCCTGCCACATTTATTCCCCTCGCAGAGGAAACTGGGCTAATCGTACCTATTGGCGAATGGGTTTTAAGAACTGCCTGTAGGCAAAATAAAGCTTGGCAAGATGCTGGTTTACCGCCTATACGCATAGGAGTCAACCTTTCAGCCCGACAATTTCAGCAACCAAATTTGGTAGAAATGGTAGCGCAGATTTTGTCCGATACAGGTTTAAATCCGCAGTTTTTGGAATTAGAAATTACTGAAAGTATTGCTATGCAGAATGCCGAGTTAACCCGTTCAATTTTGATGGAATTCGAGCGGATGGGAGTGGGGATAGCAATGGATGATTTTGGGACGGGATACTCTTCCTTGGGCTATCTCAAAAAATTCCCATTTCACACGTTAAAAATTGACCAATCTTTTGTAAGGGATTTAATCACAAACCCCAATGATGTCGCTATCATTACGGCGATTATTGCTTTGGGGCAAGGGCTCAATCTCAAAGTAGTAGCAGAAGGAGTCGAAACAGAACAATTGAAAGAGCTTTTACACACTCTTGAATGCCAACATATGCAGGGATACTTTTTCAGTCGTCCCTTACCAGCTTCAGATGCCACTAAGTTAATGGGGCAAGCTAGAAAGAAGGATTTAGTTAAGCTTTCTTGTCTTGCAGGTGTTTCCTGCTGCACTAATTAATGGATGATGGGATGTGCAATGTCTCTACATTGCCACAGCAAACACGCTACGCTAACATTAGTAGCCGATGTTGAAAAACTGGCGAACCATGTCCAAGTGTCAAATGTACTGTTTCAGGGCAGATTACCAAAGCTCTATTCACTTTGATGAGCGCACTGTACCGGATTGGCTGCGTCTAGAGGCGGATTGGCAAGGATATAAACTATTAACCCTTCCAGAGGTCGCTGATGTGGCAAGGGTGCTGGGCGCTCTTAGTATAGAAGACTCTGCCGATGAATGGATATCCCATTTAGAAAGCTTGGGGTTGAAAGGCGTTCAGCAAGTTACTTGCGAGGAGTGGTTTGAAGACAGAAGATATTGTTGATCTACCTACTCGCTTTGGTAGTTTTTGTTGCTCTGTTTTGACTGAATGACCCCAACGTCTGAAATGTTAGTTTCCGTTCTCGTTGCTTTCTACTGCTTGCAAATATTTTTCAAATCCCATACGTTGTTCGGCATTATGCAGAAAGTAGCCGCTCATCATTGCAGAAGCCAAAAGCCGACCGAGATTTTCCCGCGTTGTGGTAATTGTTACGTCGAAGTGTTCGTGAGGTAAACCTCCTAACATTCCGACAAGGTTGCGTTCTATTACCTGAACTGCTTCCGGAGAGGGTTTGGAGAGGTGGGCGATCGTCTCTGGATTGAGAGATTGGACGTATTGCCACAGCAAGTTGCTGCCTTCACTTTGGTTGCCAAAGAATTCTGAAGATCGGTTTGAGAGATTATTCATAGTATTAACAGCCAATTTGTAGAGTTTTTTAGCTTTCTACAAACTAATGTAACAGAGGCAAGAGATGGTGTTCGCTGAGGCCAACCGAACGGTAGGTACGGATTTTCCTACTTTCGTTAATCTGCCACTTTCATCGTAGTTTTTCACACAAGGGGGGAATGTATCACCGATCGAGTAGGGTTTTCCCCAATGACTGAATTTTGCATTGGGGAGATTATGAAATCAAGGAGAAGTCGATCGAGTTTTTGCTTCTACCTAGAGATAAGTTAGAAACGACGACACGATGCGATCGCACGATTGGGAAGTGCGATCGCGTGTTATTTTTGGGGATATAATTACTTTGTTAGCAGTTTTGACTAACAAATTTCATGTTAAGCTAAATCTTAATTAATTTCAACTAAGATACGCACACAACCCAATGGTCATCAAATGGCGCTTGGCTGCTGTCATGGCAGACCGAGAAATGGACTACCGAGAAGTGGCGCGTCGGGCTGGTCTTCACCACGTCACTGTGAATAAACTGAAAAACAGCTACGAGATGCCTCCCCGTCTAGACCGTACTACGCTAGAAAAGCTTTGTATGGTACTCAATTGCCAGCCTTCTGACCTGTTGCGCTACGTCCCAAGTGAAGAGACGAGTTCCAATAAAGCTAGCTGATGTAGAGGTAACTCTACTGGAAAAACTCAAATTAAGGAAAAAATAGTATGAAACGCGAGACGATCGAGCTTTTATCCAGCCGGGAGATCGAAAAAATGCGTCAGGCTGGCCAATTCGCTGCCGAACTCCTCAATTTTCTCGAACCGATGGTAAAACCGGGGGTAAGCACGCTACAAATCAATGATGAGGCAGAACGCTGGACTAGGGCTCGTGGGGCCAAAAGTGCGCCCCTTGGCTACAGGGGATTTCCTAAATCTATCTGCACCAGCATTAACGAAGTAGTATGCCACGGTATTCCTAACGCTAAGCAAATTCTCAAAGAGGGCGACATCATTAATATAGATGTGACGCCTCTCGTTGACGGCTATCACGGCGATACTTCCAAAACTTTCTTTGTCGGTACGCCTTCACCGAAAGCGCAAAAGTTGGTGGAGGTGACGCAAGAGAGTATGATGCGAGGTATTGCAGAAGTCAAACCTGGGGCGCGTGTCGGCGATATCGGTGCTGCTATTCAAGAATACGCGGAAGCTCAAGGTTTTTCTGTGGTGAGAGATTTTGCCGGACATGGGGTTCACCGCATTTTTCATACTGCACCTGAGATTCTCCATTACGGTATCTGGGGGACAGGTTTGCGTTTGAAACCGGGTATGGTTTTTACGATCGAACCTATGATTAATGAGGGTTCGTGGGAAGTTGAAATCCTTAAAGATGGTTGGACTGCTGTGACGAAGGATCGAAAACTTTCTGCCCAATTTGAGCATACGGTGGTTGTAACTGAGTCAGGTGTCGATATCCTGACTTTACCGCCAGAAAATAGTAACTGAAATCTACATTAATTTATCGAGAAAGCGATCGCCTAATTTAGCTTAATTAAAAAGGGCGATCGCTTTGAACTAATTTACTCGCCATTCATCGCTCGGCGACTATCTAAACGCGCTAAACTGTTGAGTAAGGATTTAGTAAAATTATTTGAGTGCGATCGCATCGCTAAAAAAATATGCAAATAACACAACGGCGATACTACACGCCAGAGGAATATCTGGAACTAGAAGAGGCTGCTGACTCCAAAAACGAATATATTGATGGAGAAATCATTCCTATGGCAGGTGGATCTGCAAATCACAATCGGTTATCAGGTAATTTCTACGCTGCTTTGAACTTTGCTTTCAGACAGCAGGATTACGAAGCTTTCACAAGTGATATGCGTCTGTGGATACCCAAAAGGCGGATGTATACATATCCAGACGTGATGATTGTGGCGGGTGAACCGGAGTATTTCAACAACCGTACAGATATTCTTGTCAATCCCCAAGTTATTGTAGAAGTTTTATCGCCATCGACCAAGGGATACGATCGCGAAAAGAAATTTGAGGCTTACCGGACAATCGAAACATTACAAGAATATCTTTTAATTGACCAAAACAAGATTCGTGTCGAGCAGTTTTCTAAAGCAGGGAAAAAGCGATGGTCGTTTTATGAATATGATGAGGAAGATGAGGCGATCGCTCTGACTTCAGTTTCTTTTCAGATTGCGCTGGTGGATTTGTATAATAAGGTAAAGTTTGAAGTTGTTGAGTCAGAGGGCGATGCTGCTGATGCTGAGGAATTGGGTTGAAGAATGCGATCGATCGTTTTGAGTAATGTTACCTGTCGCGATCGCAACTGAACTACAGTAGAATTATACTTTGGCTTAAAGAAGCAACTGCCTATGCACTAGCGCCCAATGGAGGCTTATCTTATGGCAACTATCAAAACAGATATTTTAATTCAAGATTCGCTCTATAAAGAGGCAGATGCCTTAGCAAATGAAATGCAAATTTCTCAAAATGACTTATTTGCTCTAGCGATAGAAGATTATTTGCGTCGCTATCGCGCTCGAAAACTGTTACAAAGCATTAATGAGGCGTATGCTGACGATTTGGATTTATCAGAGCAAGCTATGTTAGAAGGAATGCGTCGCCACCAACGACAGTTGGCAGAAGAGGAATGGTAATTCGTCAGGGAGATATTTACTGGATTGATTTAGGACAGCCAATGGGATCGGAACCAGCTTATATCCGTCCTTATGTGGTGATTCAAAACGATGTGTTAAACTCTTCTCAAATCAGAACTGTAATTGTTTGTGCGTTAACTACTAACCTGCGAAGAGCAGGAGCAATAGGTAACGTGCTGCTTGAACTAGGAGAAGCCGATTTGCCGGAATAAAGCGTAGTTAATATTTCTCAAGTATTTACAGTAGACAAAGCTATTTTAAATGACAAAATTGGTACGCTTTCTAGGCAAAAATTTCGACAAATATGAGCGGGTTTAGCGCTGGTAACTGAACCACAGGATATAGATTAAATAGGTGAATATGTTCTGCTGTTGGAATAATCTTTTCTATCAACTATCTACATTTGTAAACTTACACAATACAAACCGATCCGATAAAGCTATGATAGCCAAAGAACTCCTAACTGTTAGATAGTGCCATCTAAGCTGGCACAAACCCGATGAAAGCCGATCGTACACAAACCCCATCACATACATCGCCCACCTTTAAACGTCCAGAAATACTCGCCCCAGCGGGTAATTGGGATTGTGCTAAAGCTGCCATCGAAAATGGCGCAGATGCTATCTATTTCGGTTTAGATCGGTTTAATGCCAGGATGCGGGCGCAAAATTTTACCGAAGCAGATTTGCCGAAATTGATGAGATTTTTGCACCGTCGAGGTGTGAAAGGTTATGTCACTCTCAATACGCTGATTTTTCCTAAAGAACTAGCAGAAGCACAACAGTATCTCCGTACAATTATTGCAGCGGGAGTAGATGCGGTAATTGTGCAGGATGTGGGAATTTGTCGCCTCATTCGTCACCTTTCTCCTGATTTTCCCATTCATGCTTCTACGCAGATGACTGTCACCAGTCCGGCGGGGGTAGAATTTGCTAAATCTCTCGGTTGTCAGTTGGTGGTACTCGCTCGCGAATGCTCTCTGAAAGAAATTAACAAAATTCAGCAGCAAATTGCGGAAAAAAACGCATCTTTACCTCTGGAAGTGTTTGTTCACGGTGCTTTGTGTGTCGCTTATTCGGGTCAGTGTTTGACGAGTGAAGCGCTGGGGGGACGTTCGGCAAATCGAGGGGAATGCGCCCAAGCTTGTCGGATGACTTATGAGTTAATTGCTGATGGGAAAACGGTAGATTTGGGAGATCGAAAATATCTTCTCAGTCCGCAAGATTTAGCAGGGTTAGAAGTTTTGCCAGAGTTGGTAAAGACAGGCGTAAGTTCTCTCAAAATTGAAGGTCGTCTGAAAACGCCGGAGTATGTTGCTAATGTTACTCGCGTTTATCGAGAAGCACTCGATCGCATTATGGCGGAGTTAGAAAAACCTCACCCCCTCACCTCCTTTCCTACGAGGGAAGGGGGAACTCAAACTCCCTTTATAAATGAGGAACGCTACAACTTAGAAATGGCATTTTCTCGCGGACTCCATACAGGATGGTTTCGCGGAATTAACAATCAAGAACTCGTTCATGCGCGTTTCGGGAAAAAGCGGGGAGTTTATCTGGGCGAAGTTACCCGCATCCGCAACGAACAGGTAACCGTGCGACTGTCAGCGCCGATCGAACCGGGTGATGGTGTCGTTTTTGACTGCGGTCGTCCGGAAGCGCAGGAAGAAGGCGGTCGCGTTTATGGGGTGGAACTGCGCGGTCAAGATGCGGTGCTGACTTTTGGGCGGGGCGATTTGAACTGGCGACGAATTCATGTGGGCGATAAAATTTGGAAAACTAGCGATCCAAAACTCGATCGCCAATTGCGTCAGAGTTTTGCTGGCGATACTCCCCAATTTCAGCGTCCGATCGATTTGGAAATATATGGCGAAGTCGGTCAACCTCTAATTGCGATCGCTCGCGATGAACTGGGTCATATCGTGGAGGTGGAATCCTCCATACCTCTGGTGGAAGCGCACACCAAACCCCTCACAACAGAGCGTTTGCAAGAACAGTTCGGTCGTCTCGGTAACACACCTTTTTGTTTGGGGGTATTGACAAATTATCTCAAATCTGCATTAATGGTGCCCGTCAGCGAGTTGAACCGGATGCGGCGGGAGATTGTGGCGAAGTTGGAGGAATTGCGATCGCAACCCAAACGCTGGCAATTGCGCTCAAATGTTTCTTTTTCCGATTTACTACCCGCCCAAGAATCAGCACCGTTAGCTTCTCCTACTTTAATTGTTTTAGTGCGAAATCTCAAACAAGTGGAAGCCGCACTTCAAGCGGGAATTCAAACAATTTACTGTGAATTTGAAGACCCCCGCGCTTATCGAGAAGCTGTACAGTTAGTTCATCGAAAGCATTTAACTGAAAAGTCAAATACGGGCGAAGCATTTGGGGAGGGAAATTCGCACAGAACTGAAAAATTGTCGCCCAAATGCTTCGCCCCTACAAAGATTTGGGTTGCGCCACCGCGAATTACTAAACCTGGGGAAAACTATATTTTGGAGCAAGTTCGCAACTGCGATGCGGATGGTTATTTGGTGCGAAACTACGATCAACTCCAGTTTTTTGCCGAATATCCCTGTATTGGAGATTTCTCTCTCAATGTTGCCAATCCTCTCACGGCTGACTATTTTAAACAGCAATATAAACTGGAAAGGCTCACCGCATCTTACGATTTGAATATTAGCCAACTCGAAGATTTGCTCGTTAATTGTCCGCGTCATTGGTTTGAGGTAACTATTCATCAGCATATGCCGATGTTCCACATGGAGCATTGTGTTTTTTGTGCGTTTTTATCAGATGGAACCGATTATACTAATTGCGGGCGTCCTTGTGAAAAATATGAGGTGAAATTGCGCGATCGCGTCGGCACAGAACATATCCTGCAAGCTGATGCCGGTTGTCGCAATACTGTGTTTAATGGCACTGCTCAAACTGGTGCAGAATATGTCCAACGTCTGATAGAATTGGGGGTTAGTAACTTCCGAATTGAATTTGTCAATGAAACACCTAACCAGGTAATTCAGACAATTCAACGCTATCGGCAACTGCTACAAGGAGAGATTACAGGTTCTCAACTTTGGCGAGAATTAAAGTTGCAAAATCAGTTGGGTGTAACTCGTGGGCCTTTGGAAAAGAAATCTTGAGTGTTATAGTAATAATGCTAAATTCGGGATAAAAACCCTTTTATCCCTAAGAAGGGTGAAGCATTGCGCTAGAAAAACTTTGGCTCACAGGAATACACTTATCGCCACAATGTTTCACCCCTACACTCTAGACTATAAAGGGGGTCGAGTCATTTTAGTGGAATGGCGCTCTAGCATCTATATTTGAGAGTCAAATTTGATAATATTCTTGTGGGATAGGCATCTTGCCTGTCCCAGATTAAAATTGAGATGTTGACAACTTACCATAAATAAACTCTGACTTATCACAATTGAACCGTCTGCTATAGCAGAATGAGCAGGAAGACAAACCATGTTAACTCGTACCGCTCCTTATCAAATAACCTGGGAAAAACTCCCCGATGATTTCGTATTAGATGATGAACCTGTGGATAATATCAATCAACCACCTCTTGCTGCTGCATTGACAGAAAGCTTGCAACTTGCCGGTAGGCTATCTGCCAATGCCTTAACTTTCACAAATTACGGAATTTGTGCGACAGTCAATGACAAAATTGTGGTAAAAGCCCCAGATTGGGGTTATGTTCCCACGATCGGCGTTTCGCGAGCTGAAGTTAGGCGCAGCTATACTCCCCAACTTCAAGGAGAGATTCCCGTCATAGTGATGGAGTTTATTTCGGATACTGAGGGTAGCGAGTATTCTACGAAGCCAACTTATCCACCTGGTAAGTGGTTTTTTTACGAGCAAGTTTTGTGCGTTCCTAACTATGCTATTTTCGCTCCGGAAACTGGGGTTTTGGAAGTTTATCAACTGGATAGTTCCGGACAGTATCAGGTACGCCAAGCGGATGTAAATAATCGTTATTGGATTGCGGAGATGGGGTTGTTTCTGGGGATATGGCAAGGAAGCCGAGAAAACCGGACAGGTTTTTGGTTACGCTGGTGGGATGAACAGGGAGATCTTTTGTTATGGGGTTTCGAGTTAGCCGAACAAGAACGTCAACGGACTGAGCAGGAGCGCCAACGAGCCGAACAGGAACGCCAACGGGCCGATCGATTGGCAGCTCAGCTAAGAGCTGCGGGGATTGAGCCGGAGGTATAGGTGGGTCAAGTGCGATCGCATTTACAGGAAGTGCGATCGCACTTATTTTTTCGATTCAAATAGACTTACCTTTATTTTAATAACTTTTTTGTTTTGGCGAATTCGATCTGTAACCAATGGCACAGGTAATCACAAATCACCCTGATGTCTGGGTTCTCGAATTTGGCAAACTGCGATCGATACGCTCAAGCTATTCTTGCAACGGCAAATTTTCAGCTACTTTTACTAAAGTAACACCAACATTGCGCCAGTGGTCAGCAGGTTCGCTTCTGATTTCAGCTTGCACCCACTCCACTTCACAATAAGCTGCTAATTCTCTGACCACGCTTTTAAATCCGTGTCTGTGAACCAAATCTGCAATGCTGCGAGGAAGTGTGGAATCGTACTTTTGCAAAGACATATTTGCTTCCTTTGTTAATATTCTTTTCTGATGGAGGCTTTACTGTCGAGTTTTTATTAACCGCTCCCAGCCCTAAAGCTAAGTTTACATCACCGGATTGACACCGTTTTCAGAAAACATAACCATTTTCGGAATTTGGCTTGCTGGCAGGAATCTACCAACAGTAAGAAGTTGCTCTCGTTCGGTGACAATCGGTTATGCAGTTGTGGGATGCGGTGAGATAACGGTTTGGTAATGGTGGTGTAACTCCGTCCTTACAGTATTTAGTGGAGATACTTTTATTCTACTTTCACACGTTCCCACCTTGGCAAGTTGAATCCTTGCTTAGATTAACATAAATGTTTATCTGCAAAGTGAGTTTGAAAATTTTTTAACCAGATACAAAAATAAATAAACACTGGTTTACACAGATGTAAGTGTCACTTACTTTGGCATAAACATATGTATTGACAGCGGCTTGCTAGTGGGTAAGCTACAGGTCAATTTTAGGGGCGCGTTTTGTGATGATTCTTATCCTATATTTGATTTCATTACTTTCTTTGAGTTAGGTGTAATTTCAAAACATTCTCTATTGTGATTACTCGTCGCAATTGGTCTAATTTTATACAATTCCAGCGCCATTCTTCTGAGTCTAGTTGCAGTTCCGTAAGTTGCTGGCGATAATAAGGTTCTCGCTGGCAAATGCCAAACAACCCGCTGGCGTCCAATTGTTGTTGAGCGTTGCGAAATGATTCTACTCGTGCCCAGATATACGCTTGTCTTCCGGTCAGTCCTTTTTCCAGGGCTAAAGAAAATTTGAAGGGAAATTGAGGGCCAGCGGAATTGGATTGATTCCACAAATCTGTGCCCATGACGATCGCTCTTTTGTTAATCTTCGGGTGCAGTCCCAGCGCCAGTAGCTGATTTTCGATCGCCACAGATTGCGACTGCAATGCTTGCAAACAAAAGCTATCTGCTTCTTCTACAGATATCGCTTCGGCTTTGTTCCAACTGCAAAATCCCCTGTTGGTCGCAAAGTTGCCAGGGTCGGTATGTCCCAAATAAATAGAAGTGGGCGATCCTCTAGGGGTCAAGTTGCCTTCGGCGACGCCGACTGCGATCGCTCCCGGTGCTGTTTTGCTACCGAATAATTCGCGAATACTGAGGGGAAAATCGATCGCGTTTTGGGAAATGTTTGCATCCAGCTTAGATGAACCTGGAAATAAATCAGCTACTTCGGGAGCGATCGCACAAAACGCAGTATAAACTATTACCTCTATTATCCGCAATACCCAGTAGCGATAGTTCATAACGACCCGATAAAGAACTGGAGGAAAAAAAGCCAGAAGGTCGATCGCAAACGAACAACCTCACGGATAATTATCCTGTTATCTTTGCTAACTATCGATCGCTATAGTTTTTATAGCAACCGAATCGGCGATTAAGGCATTCTTAATTCCTGAAACCCTTGATAATAAACCTTTCTTACCCTAGCCCCTACTCCCTAGTCCCTAGCTTACATATGTCGAAACAACTCGTACTCATGGATTGCGACGGTGGCGTTGACGACTATTTATCGGTTATGTTGCTGATGACAATGACCCAAGTGCAACCGATCGGGGTGATTGTGACGCCTGCGGACTGCTATATTGAACCGGCTGTGAGTGCGACGCGGAAAATTTTAGATTTGATGGGTTGTCATGATGTACCTGTAGCGGAAAGTACAGTGCGCGGGATAAATCCGTTCCCGCGACTTTATCGACGAGATTCGTTTATTGTTGACCATCTGCCAATTTTGAACGAAAACGAGACAATTAAAACGCCGAAAGTGTCAGAATCGGGTCAAAATTTTATGGTGCGATCGCTTCAACAAGCACCAGAACCTGTCACGCTACTGGTAACTGGCCCTTTGACTACTGTAGCGAGTGCGATCGAGATATCTCCAGAGATTGAAGCAAAAATTAAACAAATTATCTGGATGGGAGGCGCACTTAACGTTCCCGGTAATGTAGAGCGTTCTTTGGAAGCGGGACAAGACGGTTCGGCGGAATGGAACGCTTACTGGGACCCCATAGCTGTAGAGAGAGTTTGGCAAACGAACATTCCGATCGTACTTTGCTCTTTAGATGTTACCAACAATGTGCCAGTAACATCGGCATTTGTGCAACGAATTGGCAAACAGCGTCGCTATCCGCTTTCCGATTTAGCAGGACAATGTTACGCGCTAGTTATTCCCCAGGATTTTTATTTTTGGGATGTTTTGGCGACAGCTTATTTGGCACATCCTGAGTTTTACCAACTGCGCGAATGGGAAACAGTTATTGTCACCAGTGGACTCAGCCAGGGTCGCACTAAAGTTGAGCCGGGTGGACGCTTAATTAAGGCGATGGAAAAAGTCGATACGGAACGCTTCTACGAGTACATTTTGCAGCAATGGAAACGATGATTCCCGATAGACGGGTGCAGAAATCACTAATTGTTTCAATCCCGTTGCCGGGATTCTGTTAATTGAAAGTCTAGCAGGATGGAAATCTTTTCTGCTGGCGGGTTGTTTCAATCCCGTTGCCGGGATTCTGTTAATTGAAAGCCTCGATCGAATCGAAGCTCTGCTTGAGGAAATCAAAGTTTCAATCCCGTTGCCGGGATTCTGTTAATTGAAAGCGCGAGGTGGCATAAGGGAAATTCAAAGAGGCCGGTTTCAATCCCGTTGCCGGGATTCTGTTAATTGAAAGATCCCCCCCGTTAACAACTACGATCAGTTAGTTAAACGTTTCAATCCCGTTGCCGGGATTCTGTTAATTGAAAGAGACAATGGACTCTTTAATATGTAAAATCGAATCATATGTTTCAATCCCGTTGCCGGGATTCTGTTAATTGAAAGGAATTTAATGGCCGCGACTAAAGACCCCTCCGATCCAGTTTCAATCCCGTTGCCGGGATTCTGTTAATTGAAAGAAGTTCATATTCCCTGGAGAAGAGTTGATGGGAATGTTTCAATCCCGTTGCCGGGATTCTGTTAATTGAAAGATTTATCTCATAGAATTTGGCAGACTCTACGCCTTTGTTTCAATCCCGTTGCCGGGATTCTGTTAATTGAAAGTCAAACCTACCTCCCCCTCGAATCTGCTTTGGAAATGTTTCAATCCCGTTGCCGGGATTCTGTTAATTGAAAGCCACTCAGAACCCCAATAACTGGGCTTATCTGGATTGTTTCAATCCCGTTGCCGGGATTCTGTTAATTGAAAGCTCGCCCTGCCAACCCCGCCCCAAATACAACTGGGCTGGTTTCAATCCCGTTGCCGGGATTCTGTTAATTGAAAGTTGGCTTTGTTCCTGGAAGCTTTTCCTCTGGAAAGGGTTTCAATCCCGTTGCCGGGATTCTGTTAATTGAAAGGATAAAGCTCTCCCAAGCAAAGTTTTGTGGTTGTCAGTTTCAATCCCGTTGCCGGGATTCTGTTAATTGAAAGAGTTTTTTGGCGTGATCGCAGCGAATCGCGAATCCGTTTCAATCCCGTTGCCGGGATTCTGTTAATTGAAAGTGGCTCAGAGATGAGGATACTGCTACTATCACACGTTTCAATCCCGTTGCCGGGATTCTGTTAATTGAAAGCAAATCTTTTAAATCGCCTATGTTGTTTGGCTGATTGGCAGGTTTCAATCCCGTTGCCGGGATTCTGTTAATTGAAAGTTGCGCCAGCTTGCCTTGCCCGCCAGCCTTGTCTAGTGTTTCAATCCCGTTGCCGGGATTCTGTTAATTGAAAGCACCCCAGGCGAAAAAGTTTATTATCTGAATAAATCGTTTCAATCCCGTTGCCGGGATTCTGTTAATTGAAAGATTAAGAATCTGATGATTGTGAAATTAAGGGCGATAAGTTTCAATCCCGTTGCCGGGATTCTGTTAATTGAAAGAAGGATGAAGCATTAGCCAAAGAAAGAGAGCGATTTTCCGCGTTTCAATCCCGTTGCCGGGATTCTGTTAATTGAAAGTTTGTTTTTTAATACAATGCAACCGGCGCTACCAGGGTTTCAATCCCGTTGCCGGGATTCTGTTAATTGAAAGGATTTGATTGAGCAATTGGAGATTAAATCAAATGTTTCAATCCCGTTGCCGGGATTCTGTTAATTGAAAGGGATTGGGGAAAGTTATCCCTGCTGTAATTGGAAGTTTCAATCCCGTTGCCGGGATTCTGTTAATTGAAAGTGCAGACAGCTATGATGGTATCGCGAGATATTGTTGAGTTTCAATCCCGTTGCCGGGATTCTGTTAATTGAAAGGCACGGATCGATGAAGTCCTTGGCTTGGAGCAAGGAAGAGTTTCAATCCCGTTGCCGGGATTCTGTTAATTGAAAGGCGACGGGCTGCGCGTTGCCGAAGAAGTGCTTAGGGGTTTCAATCCCGTTGCCGGGATTCTGTTAATTGAAAGTGAAATATTACAGCGATCGCGGGTTTATTTGCATTGGCATGTTTCAATCCCGTTGCCGGGATTCTGTTAATTGAAAGACTGCCCTCGAAAACCAAGACAGAGAGGCCATTCTGAAGGCACTTTTCGTGAACCTCATTTTTAACCTCATTTCAGCCTTCGTTGTTGAAACTTATTCGCAACAATTGCACTTGGCCAAACGCTGAAAGTATTTAATTGTCAAGGTTCTGGCGTTTTTCGTGAACCCCCCCAGGTTTTGGCTCCCGCTTCGGTTCACGAAAACTATAGTAAACGAATGGCATTTTCTTGTCAAGCGTTTCGCTCTATGGTATGCAAAATTTGATGGATGGGCGTTCGGCTAGTACAGCACAACAGAAATAACCCACCAGTTTCATTCTTTTTTCCCCACTCCCCCACTCTCCCGCTCTCCCGCTCCCCCGCTCTCCCACTCTCCCGCTCTCC